>DUSB01000243.1 GCA_012840625.1 Syntrophomonadaceae bacterium | reverse complement strand
CCTTCCTGTTTGATGATATCAAAGACATCCTGATGGGCATCCCGGTCATGTATGACAATCGGTTTACCCACTTCCCTGGCCAGTTTGATTTGCGCTATGAAAGCTTTTTGCTGCAGATCCCGTGGAGAAAGATCTCGGTAATAATCAAGCCCGATTTCGCCAATGGCTACCACCTGTGGATCACGGGCCAGTTGATATAATTCAGCCAGACTGGATTCATCCAAATCCTTTGCATCATGGGGATGGACACCAGCCACTGCGCATATCTCCTCATGTTTCTGTGCCAGCTTAAGGGCCTGCTGTGACGAGGGAAGATCGTAGCCTACACAGGCTATTTTTTCTACTCCCGCCTGGCGGGCACGTTCCATGATCTGCTCAAACTGGTCTTCTAATAGCTCATTCTGCAGGTGGGCATGGGTATCAAAAAGCATCGTTTTCCCCCCTTTGAATAAAGCTTACGGATCTTCTGGCATGAAGCCCCGTAAGTGCAGCTTATACTAAGGTTTAAATAATAAAATTATCCGCGTAATTCAGCGTCTATTTAACTCTATTGCCGGAAGCAACTTCATCAACCATGATTACCTCTACATTTTTATCATCTGGATCCGAGGCCGCCAGGATCATCCCTTCGGATAGAACCCCGCGCAGTTTGGTTGGTTTCAAATTGGCCACCAGGATTACTTTCTTGCCCACCAGATCTTCGGGTTTATACCACGGAGCAATACCGGACACCACCGTGCGTTCTTCTTCCCCGAGTTTAACCTTTAAAATCAAGAGCTTGTCAGCGTTTTCCATTTTCTCGCAGGCAATAACCTGGGCCACTCTTAAATCAATTTTGGCAAATTCATCAATGGTAATAAATTCGCTCTCAGCCTTTTCCTGTTTTTCTGCTGTTTGAGCGGCGGCTTTCTGGGCCGGGACTTCTTTTTTCTCTTCTGTCATTTGACTCTCCTCCAAGGTTTTTATATCTATACGGGGAAATAGTGCCTGGCCTTTGCTTACTTTGTTTCCAGGCCTAGCCATTCCCCAAGTTCCTGCTGCTTCCCAATCAACATCCTCCACAGAGCTAAATAAAGCTGTCTGCTGATTGGCTCGCTCCAGGAGTGTCGGCATAGCTGGATGCAGCATGATTAAGGCAATGCGTATACATTCCATCAGGTTATATAAAACGGTTCCCAGACGTTCCCGCTGCTGCTCATCCTTGGCCAGTTTCCAAGGTTCGGTCTCATCAATGTATTTATTGGCTCTGGATACCAAACGCATCACTGCATAGAGATAATTGGAAAAGTCTAATTTCTCTAGACGTTCGGTGGCTTCATGATAAGCCTTATTAGCAGTCTGTCGCAGTTCTTCATCCAGCGGCTGGGTTGCTCCAGGCGAGGGAATATGACCGTCAAAGTAGCGTGAAATCATGGCTACTGTACGGCTGATCAGATTACCCAGATCATTGGCCAGATCAGAATTAATCCGATTTACCAGCATTTCTTCTGAATAATAGCCATCCTGGCCTACACTGAGTTCTTTTAATAGGTAATAACGTACCGCATCGACGCCATACTTTTCCACCAGGATAACGGGATCGACTACATTGCCCTTTGATTTGGACATTTTACCGCCTTCCAGCAATAACCAGCCATGGCCAAAAATCTGCCTGGGAAGGGGTACATCAATGGCCATAAGGATAATGGGCCAGATAATAGCGTGAAAACGAAGGATGTCTTTTCCGATCAGGTGAACATCACAGGGCCAGTATTTCCAGCGTTCACTGTTTTCATCACCATAGCCCAAAGCACTGATATAGTTAATCAGAGCATCAAACCAGACATAGACCACATGGTCCGGGTTAAAGGGAACGGGAATCCCCCATTTGAACGTAGTTCTGGATACGCAAAGATCCTCCAGACCGCTTTTAATAAAGGATACTACTTCATTTTTGCGTGATTCTGGTTGAATAAATTCTGGATGGGTTTCAATGTGTTCCAGCAGGCGCGCTGCATATTTGGACATTTCAAAAAAGTAGCTTTCCTCTTTAAGGAGCTCAACCTCCCGGCCGCAATCCGGGCATTTGCCCTCCTTCAGCTGCCTTTCGGTAAAAAAGGCTTCACAGGGGGTACAGTACCATCCCTGGTATTCAGACTTGTAAATATCACCTTGATCGTATACCTGCTGGAATATTTTTTGCACTACTTCTTTATGTCTTTCTTCTGTGGTACGAATAAAATCTGTATTGGTGATAAGCAGCAGATCCCATAGGTTTTGAATCTGCTCAACAATCCCGTCTACATATTCAATGGTGTCCATGCCTTTTTCCTGGGCAACGCGTTCAATTTTCTGCCCGTGTTCATCGGTTCCTGTTAGATAAAAAACGTCATACCCTTGCATTCGTTTAAAACGGGCTATGCAGTCACCTACTACCGTGGTGTATGCATGTCCGATATGCAGATTATCACTAGGGTAGTAAATCGGGGTTGTAAGGTAAAATGTCTTTTTTTCTTGCAATGATCTTCCCTCCTGATTTTGTTTGCAAAATCCAATCATGGCATTGCAAAGGTATATCTTGTATAGTTTACCACAAAAGCCGCAATCTATATAACGATAAAGGAAAAGCATCTACAAAAGGTTTTTATTGACCTAAGAATTGTATCTCTGTTCTTTTAAAACCAAATAAAGTGGCATTAAAGCAAGTAATTCCGGTGTATAAGTCAATAAGTCTTATTTTTTTGTCCCATTTTGTTGAAATTATCTTGACTATTTCTACCATCTTTGGTATCCTTTGTACCAAGATAATACAAGATCATACAAGAGGGGAGGACTTAACAATGATGAAACCAACTGGAGTAGTACGGAAGGTAGACGAATTGGGTCGTATCGTTATCCCAATTGAATTGAGACGCACGATGGGGATTGAGGAAAAGGATGCATTAGAAATATATGTTGATAATGATAGAATTGTCCTCAAAAAATACGAGCCAGCCTGTATCTTCTGCGGGAATGCAGAGGATGTAATGAATTATAAAGGTAAAAACCTGTGTAAAAAATGTCTTACAGAACTGACCAAGGAAATAGTCTAAGTACATAGATGAATAAACTAGCACTTTTTACTTTCGATGTAGTGCTTATAGATGTCTGATTTTTTCACGGAATATTCGTGGGCCTTTGTTTTAAAGGCCTCTTTTTTATCCATTCCTTCCTCAATAAGCATACTTGCTTCTTCAACAATCTGATCCATGCTTACTTCTTCTTCTTCCTGGCTGCGGGGTGGAATAATAATACAGATCTCGCCGCGGGGCACTTTTTCCTGATAGTAATGATAAAGCTCTTTTATGCTTCCCATTTTGATTTCCTGATGTATCTTGGTTAATTCACGGGCGATAACCATGGGGCTCTGTTCGCCCCAAATATCCGCCGCATCTTCCAGAAAAGCCAGTAAACGATGGGGAGCTTCATAGATAATAATGGTGCGTATCTCTGTAGATAAGCGGGTCAATTCTTCCCGCCGCCGCGATTTACGCTGCGGTAAAAAGCCTTCAAACACAAAGGCACGGCTATCGATGCCAGAAACAGCCAGGGCGGCTGTAAAGGCGGTCGGTCCCGGGATTACTTCGATATGAATACCCGCTTCCCGGGCACGATAAACCAGCTCCTGACCGGGATCTGAAATGCAGGGCATACCTGCATCTGTTACCAGGGCTATATTCTTGCCCTGTTGCAGTTCTTGTAGCAGATGATCTTCGCGGTCGCGGGTGCTGTGCTGGTGATAGGATATGAGTCTGTTCTTAATTTTAAAATGATTAAGCAGCTTCATAGTCTGCCGGGTATCTTCACAGGCAATCATATCCACACTTTTTAAGGTTTTTATTAAACGTATACTGGCGTCTTCCAGATTTCCAATCGGGGTTCCACACACAAATAATGTTCCCATATTTAGCTCCTGTATAGTTCTCTTATTTCCCTGCAGTAGAGACCGGGTTTTTCGTATAGAATCAAAGGCGGCATGATTTCCAGCTGCCCGGGCAGGTTTTTGCTGGCTTCCATAAGCAGCAAATTGGCCGGACGATCCTTGAAGGGGTGAATCATGCGTATTCGCCGTGGATACAGGTGCTTTTCCTGGCAGCAGGCAGCAATCTCTAATAATCGGTCAGCCCGGTGAATCAGAGCCAAGCGTCCCTTTTGCTGCAGTAAATAGGCTGCGGCCTCTATGAGCTCCTGTATAGTAAGTTCTAATTCATGCCGGGCTATGGCCTGCTCGGGATTGGTGCTGATCCGGCCCTCTTTTGCTCGCCAAAAAGGGGGGTTGCTCACCACTAACTCGGCATATCCCCCCGGCAATAACGCTTGTATTCTACGGATATCTCCCTGATAAATCGCTATCCTTTCCTGTAACTGGTTAAGGCCTATACTGCGCCTGGCTCTATCTACCATTTCCGGCTGTAGTTCAACCCCTGCTATATGCAGCTGCTTGCTGCGAGCAGCCAGAATTATGGGGATGACTGCATTGCCGCTGCCCAGATCTACCACCGTCTGTATCCCTTCCACCCGGGCAAAATGGGCTAATAATACACTATCAATAGAAAAACGGTATCCCCGTACCCCCTGCAACAGTTTATAGCCGCCGATAATTAGATCGTCCACCGTTTCGTCTTTATCCACAGGCCAGTTTTCTTCCATCTGCTGGTCTACTCCTTTTCTATGAACGCAATGCAAAAAAGGCAGTCTCCACTAAGAGGCTTACCAAAGGCTGCCGGACAAATATGATAACCTTCGGCATATAATTTGCCTAGGTTTTCGTATCCCTCTCCCTGCAGTTCAAGCAGCTCCTTCTGATTACACTCCTCAACTGTTACCTGTTCGTGGCTGGTGGATAGCTTGTTCAGCTGATTTTCCAGGCTGGTCACCCTTTCACGAAGATCCCCTACTTCAAGCACCAGCTCCCGGATTAGTATTTTTAGCTCTTCGATCGTTTTCTCCACGCTTGGCTCCCCCTGACTGCTTTTGCTCATCATACTGATCTGATTCATACTTCAAACAGCACATAAGTCTTCCACATACACCTGATATTTTGGTGGGATTAAGAGATAGGTTTTGCTCTTTAGCCATACGAATGGAGACTGGTTCAAATTCTCCTAAAAACTGAGTGCAGCATAATACCCGACCACAGGTTCCTATACCGCCAATCATTTTAGCTTCATCACGAACGCCTATCTGGCGCAGTTCTATACGCGTTTTAAAAATAGATGCCAGATCTTTGACCAGTTCACGAAAATCAACCCGGTTTTCGGCAGTAAAATAGAAAATAATTTTACCCCGGTCAAAGGTATATTCCACGTCAATGAGACGCATGGGCAGGCCATGTTCACGTACTTTCTCTTTGCATATATCCAGAGCCGATGCTTCCTTTGCCCGGTTACTTAGATACGTCTGCTCATCTTCTTCAGTGGCTTTGCGGATCACTTTCTTGAGCGGGAGAACCAACTGATCGTCACTTAGCTGTCGTTTTCCCATTACTACATATCCGTATTCGATACCGCGTACTGTTTCTACGACAACTGTATCTCCAGCTTTCAAATCCATATCTCCACTATCAAAATAATATATCTTACCGGCTGGTTTAAACCGGATTCCTACTACCCAGGCCAAATGATGACCCCCTTTTTTATCTTTTTTATTTTAATGCATCCATCACAACATAGGAAATGTTTATATTAATAAGTCTGCTATTTACCGAAGTTTTGTACCATTCACGCAGACGATGCAGCGTAAATAAGGCTTCTTGTACGGCGGCTGTTTGCACCGCTGGTATGTCCTGAATAAGGGCTAGGTTTTCCGGCAACAGCAACAGTTCACTGTTTCCCGAAGCTTGATAAACAAGCAGATCACGCAATATTATTTCCAGCATGCTGCTGATAATCGCTGGATTGGTCTCCATTTTTTCTGCCGCCAGGAAGACCTCAATTTCATGCCCCGATGCCAGTCCCCTTATTATTTCCCCGGCTAAACGCCAGAGATCCTGTTCCTCTTCGGTCTGGCTGAGAGCTGCCGCCATCTGCAGACTGCCCTGACTTAAGCGCGCATGCCTACGGGACGTTTCAATATCTATGCCCTGTTTGATTAAATAATTGCTAATCGCTGCTTCATTTAAAGGGCTGAAACGAAGCTCCTGACAGCGGGATAAAATGGTTTCCGTTAAAGTATTCTCGTCTGCTATCAGGATTATAATCGCATAAGCCGGAGGCTCTTCCAGGGTTTTTAGCAGGGCGTTAGCAGCCGGCAGCCCCAGCAGATGGGCGTCACGGATAATAACAATCCTTCTATCTGCACGATAGGGCCTAGTTGCCAGCCAGGGCTCCAATTCCTGGATGATCTGCTCGATTAATATCTTGGTCTTGTCCTCCCGCTTTTCAATTACCAGCAGATCTGGGTGCATATTTTGCTGCAGATAAATGTCAGTAGCGGGATCATGTTGGAGTAATATCGCCCGGGCAAAAGCCCTGGCGGTTAAGAATTTTCCTACACCCGGCGGACCTGTAAAAAGATAGGCATGATGAATATTGCCATTTTCTATAGTTTTCATCAGCAAGCGGCAAGCTCTTTCCTGCCCCAATATATCTTCAAAGTACTGCATATATACAATCCTCTATATCATTAAATCTACTAACATACCCCGTATCTTATCCAGGGTTTCAAGTACCTCAAATGGTTCCCGGCGCTGCTGCAAAAAATCCTGCACCAATGCTTCCATTTCCTGATCAATAGTATGAATGGTAACTAGCACTGTACGACCACCACGAACCCGGCCGCGCCTGCGTTCGATGTCGTAGATTTGCCGGGAGGCTTCTTTTAAAAAGTCTTTCACCAGTTTACGGTACCGCATCAAATCCTGTATGGTCAGGCTGCGGCTCATCTGCTCGCCAAGATGATCAATGGCCAGCAGAATTTCCTGCATACGTCCCTGTGTATGCACATTCTGCCGATAAACCAGTTCCTGATCAAAACTGGCCTCTGCTTTACGGTGTACGCTTGTTGCGCCTGTTTGACCTACGGTAGAAAACGAACTTAGATTCTTTTTCTCTCGTTCAACCTTCATATAGATCCCTGCTTTCAAACCTCTACCATCTGTTCTATATGTTTCAGGGATTCAGCAGCAATATCTTGAAGGGAAGCACTTCCGTCAAGGCATTTGATTCGCTGCGGTTCTTCTTTCCAGAGCTCCAGGTACCCTGCACGCACACGAGCCTGGAAGTTCAGCCCCTCCTGTTCTAAACGATCCGGTGTTTCTCCCCGGCGGCGCCAGTAAGCCAGTTCAGGTTCAATATCTAACAGTAATGTCAGGTCGGGTTTTATCCCGCCGGTACATAGATGATTTAACTGGTGGAGAAAAGAAAGATCCATACCCCTGCCATAGCCCTGATAGGCGATGGTAGAGTCCAAAAAGCGATCTGCCAGTACCAGTTTGCCTGCCTCTAAAGCAGGTTGAATCACTTCTTCTACCACCTGGCTGCGTGCGGCAGCATACAAAAGGGCTTCTGTACGTGATCCCATGGTACTGTTTCCTGCATCTAGCAGCAGATGGCGAATTTTCTCCGAAATCACGGTTCCACCTGGCTCACGAATACTGATAATATCGTATTGTTTCTGTAGCCGGGGTATTAGTATTTCCTTCAGGCTGGTTTTCCCTGCTCCATCAATACCTTCCAAACTAACAAACAATCCCTTTTTCAAATCAGAATCCTCTCATCTCTATTCTAACTCATGGGGCAGCTATCTACTATTGCTTATCAACCCTGGTATTATTATATCGTAAACAAATGATGAAAACTTGTTGTTGATGGTTTCCTTTCAACTGATAACCTGTATGGTCTGCAGGGTAGGGTCTGCCGGCCCTTGAATACGGACCCCCGATTTTTGCACATATTCCAGGTAGTCAATCACCCCAGCATTCATCTGCTCCCCCGGCAGAACACAGGGAATACCCGGTGGATAAGCCGCCACCAGTTCACCCGCAATGCGCCCCCGCGCCTCTTTCAATCCCACCCTTTCTTTATTAGCAAAAAAAGCTTGCCGGGGATTGAAGATGACCTGGGGCAGGGGGGGATTTTCTACCAGCTTCTTTCCTCTCCCGGGCCGGTAATAACTGCGGCTCAGGTCTAGCAGCGCCTGGTAGAACATCTCCCAGTCCTCACGTTTATGTAAAAGGGAAAACATGGCCAGGATAAAGTTATTTTCCGCCATTTCTACCTGTATCCCATAGCGGGAACGCAGCAGGGCATCAAGCTGCTGACCGTTAAGGCTCCATTCCCAAATCGCTACCACCACTTTTAAGGGATCTACTGCCTGTATGCTTTCCTCTTGTATAAATTCCTCCCCCATGCACTGCAACCCCGGTATCTGGCTAATTTTCTTTTGATATTCACAGGATAATTCCCTGGCCTGTTCCAGTAAAGCCTGCCCCTGGGTTTCCATATAGGCAACACCCCATTCTATGCTAGCCATAAGTAAATAAGAGGGGCTGGTAGTAGTAAGCAAGCTCCAGGCGGCCCGCAGAGTTTCCGGAGCGGGAAAACTACTGGCCATATGTAAAACAGCCCCCGGTGTTAGTACCGGCAGGGTTTTATGCAGGCCATTAACGGCTGCATCGGCTCCCTGCTCAAGGGCTGGACGGGGGTAGGCAGAATGAAAAGAGAAATGGGCTCCATGGGCTTCATCAACCATTAATGGAATATCCCGTTTATGGACCAGCGCAGCTATCTGCTCCACCTGCGCACAGGTGCCAAAATAGCTGGGACTGGTGATGAAGACGGCCTGTATATCGGCATATCTGTTTAGATAATCTTCTACGGTAGAAGGATAAAGGGACACCGCCATACCCAGAGAAGAATTTATCGTACAGGGCATATACAGAGGGTCTGCACCTGACATCACCAGGGCACCATAAAAGGAGCGATGAACATTGCGCGGCAGCAAAATCTTATCACCCACGGAGCCTGCTGCCAGCATCAAGGCATGGATCCCGGAACTGGCACCGTTGACAAGGATAAAGCTCTCCTCAGCACCAAAACAGCTGGCAATATATTCTTTTGCCTGCTTGATGCCCGCCTGCGGCTGATGCAGATCATCCAGTCCAGGGATTTCAGTTAGATCGTATGGTGCTGCTTCCCTCAGAGGCGGCAAGAGCTCTTTCCCCCCTATATGCCCCGGCATATGCAGGCGCAAAATGCTTTTTTGACTGTAATCCTGTATGCTTCTGCCCAATGGTGTCGGCATTGACTTCCCTCCAGTATACATTTGATACTATCTTATCTCCTTCAATCTTATACGATTGAAACCAGAAACAAAAACGAGTCACTTCATATAATATGATGTGACTCTAGAGGATGTGTTCCTCCAACTGTTAAATCAATCCAGCTCCGCCTCGATAAGAAATCCGTCGGAACCAGGAGGGCTATCATTGGCTATGATAGCCCCCTCTATTTGACTGGCATGAAAGGTAGCTTATACCACCTGTATACAGCTTGCGATCTATTTTTCGGAGCTTATCCACCAAGCGGATGATTTTAAGTGGATCCTTGCCTCTCTGCGGGGACAATTTTTTTATTTTATAATTCTATACTTTACTTTGGAGGAAGAGAAATCCTCCAGTAATAATATGCTTAAAAACCCAGTATATTTTTAATCGTTGATACCATAGCATGGTATTCCTGTGACTCTACATCCATGGTCACAATTTTCTGCTCACATTGATTGCAGATAAAGGCCCGGCGAATTTTCATTCCACCTGCAATACCTTTAACAGGAACATCCTCGCAAATCGCACATCGAGGCAGTAGATTATTGGGTTTCACTGTATGCTTATTTCTATCCTGCATGAATGATAACGTCCTCTTTCTTGCTATAATAAAAGTCTTGCCTTTAGCTTATGCGTTTTAACACCAAAAGGTGTACATTTTAAGGAATATTTAGCTTCGCTTTTTTATTCTGCTGCTGCCAATAGCGCCGAAAATACCAATTCCCCTTCTTCCTGCCCGGCTGTGCGTCGCGAGCCAGCTTTACATACTTGTTCAGCAATGCCGCCTCTTCCTGGCAGGCTCTGATCATCAACTGCAGGCGCTCTTCATCAGAACTAGCCTGGACTTCTATATCCAGCCACTTCTGTTCCAGATCGTCCCGCTCTTGTAGATACGCTTGTAAATTTTTGCGCCGCCCTGATACCACCAAGCGGTGCAGGTATTCCCTCTCCCACCAATACCATGCTGCCTGTGTGCTCTCCTGCTCTAAAAAGCTGAGCGGCTCTGATTCCAAGAAAAAGAAGGGCTTGAAAACTGACAGGCAGGGGGTAGAAGCCCCTGTAATCCAATAAGTGCTCCGCTCCGGTCCCATCGAAGCCACATAACTGCCTGTGGTATGATCTCCATAAAGAAAACCAGCATGCATACAGATGCTCTTAACTGAGGAAGTCTCAAATTGCCGCCCCTGAATGTCTGCCTGATGTGAGCGCAGAATCGATTTCATAGTATCGGTATCAATCGCACCACGATTTTTTTGCAGCAGTTCCAGACCCATCAACCTGCGCGAACGAGAACCGCTAAAAAATGTATAAATCGGCTCTGTATAGCAGCGGGCAAAATCAAAATTCTGTCCCCTTTTCAGCCATCCCTGCTTCCGGGCATAATCAATCAGCCCTGGATGACTGCGATCGAAATCCTCTCCTATGCTCAGACAATTGGAAATGCTATCCATGTCCTTTATCTCTACCGCCGCCCAATAGACCCCAGCAGTTTCTAACTTCCAGGCCTTTTTTCTATCCGCAATAAGAAAAGAATTGTGATAGAAAAAAGGCTGCTCATAACCACAATTGCCCCCCTGGCCGAAACGCTGCAGCAGTTCAATCATATAGTCCAGTGCTTCATCTGCCGTCTGGCAGCGCTCCAAAGCCAGACGAAGCATATCCATACCAATAAGCCCCCCCTCTTTTTGGTACGGCACACGGGTAAAGACCGCTTCATTGCCTATATTCAGACCAAATTCGTTGGCCCCCATTTCTGCTCCCCAAATCCATGATGGCTTTAACAATAAGACCTCAAAGGTCTCTTCTGCCTGTTCCATGCTGATATAGGTACAGTCCAACCTGCTTCCCGGCGCATAGCTGCGCCGCGGTATCCGGATAATAAGATGCGGTTCATTGGCTTGCCGATCACTATTCTTGGCAAACATCATGGTATTGTCCCGGGTGACAGATGGCAAGGCTACCATCGTATCGCACATAAAAATCACCCTCCTTAAAGACATTTCCTTATTTCCATCCATTATTAATAGTTATTAATAGTTTGCCATAGATAAAATTATAAATCATCGCTATAAAAGCATTTTTTCCCTGCTAATAAATAAATTATCAAACGATTAAATTCTTAGAAATCCTCTATGGTTCGATTCCGTATACCATTTACTGGTTTTGTTTAAAGCATTTTCTAATAGCTGTATATTACTTTTTTGTTCATTTTCTGTTTATATAATTTCCTTTTTAAAATTATCATGGTATAGTGTTGTTGAGTGGTTATCGTCTTTGTATAATAGTGTACAGAACCTTATTTAAAAGGAGGATGTATGAATGAAGGATGTTTATGTAGTTGAAGCTGCCCGTACCGCTGTCGCTCGCGGAGGTAAAAGATCCTGGTTTATGAATGTTCGTGCTGACGAACTTTCCGCAATCGTAATGAAAGAGTTGCGGGAACGTATCGGGGTTGGCGAAGATTGGGCCAAGCAGGAAGCAATCATTGACGACGTCGTATGGGCAACCTGTGCCAACGCCTACAAAGAACAGGGCGGAAACTTTGGCCGTATGTGCTGGTCATTATCCGGAGGTGCCCATGGTGTTCCTGGAACTACCGTAGACAGATTGTGTGCTTCCTCGCTGTCCGCTATAGCAATGGCGATCGGTGTAATGCAGAGCTTTGGCGGCGACGTAGTATTTGCTGGTGGTGGTCAGCACATGACCCATATCCCAATGGGATCTGGCTTTGACCCGCATCCAGATATAGCTAAATATATGAATCCCATGTCCATCAACATGGGCTGGACTGCAGAACAAGTTGCACGCAGATTTAATATCAGCCGGGAAGCTCAGGACAAATTCGCCCTGGAATCCCATAGAAAATGTGCTGCGGCGCAGGATGCTAATGGCGGACTCGGCAAAACTAAAGATGTTATTATCCCCATCAAGGCCAAGGTTCCTGCCAAGGGTGCTAAAGTTGAAGACATTGCTCCCGAAGCTAAATACACTGCCTCCGAACATTTGGCCAAGGCCTATGTAGAAGAGGGTAACGAAGTAGTAGAACAGGTTGTTTTCCGTGATCAGGGCTTGCGCCGTGACACCACCCTCGAAAAACTCTCTCAAATGCCTACCGTCTTTATGCAGGACGAAGCAGCTACCGTTACCGCTGGTAACTCTTCACAGATCAACGATGCCGGTGCCGGTGTTGTTCTTGCTACCGAAGAAGGCTGCAAGAAGATCGACAAAAAACCCATCATGAAAATGAAAGCCTATGCTGTCATCGGTGTGGAACCCGAGATCATGGGTGTCGGTCCTGCCTATGCTATTCCCAAGGTCTTAAAGAGAGCTGGCATGACCAAAGATGACATCGGTCTCTGGGAAGTAAACGAAGCCTTTGCTTCACAGGCCTACTACTGCTGTGTTGACGTACTGGATCTGCCTATGGATCGTGTCAACGTATGGGGTTCCGGTATTTCCATCGGTCATCCACTGGCCTGCACCGGTGCTAGAATCGCTTGCGACATTACCCAGATGTTTAAAGATCCTGACTTCGCCGATGTCAAATACATCGTTGAGTCCATGTGTATTGGTGGCGGAATGGGCGCTGCTGCTATCTGGGAAAGAGCATAAGCTAATTATTATAGCCTTTACCAGGGGATATACCGTTTTCGGTGTATCCCCTTTTTATTGACAGCAGGCTAGGTCCTTGCTGACCAGCTTGCAGCCATTTATAGATAAGATATATACTTGTGCTTAGATGTAGAAAAGACGAGAGGGAGGCTTTAAATCAATGAAGACAACCGAAAAACTAAAGCAATATCGCCTTGAATGTACCCCCGGCCAGTATGATCATGATGTTTACCTTGATCTGGAAGCCATTCGCAATAACTCCGACTTTACCTTTGAAGTACTGCCTTTAATCGTTAATATCCTGGAACACTATTATGAATTGGAGTTTAATGAGCATGACATCTATAGAATCATGCATGATATGATGACTCCTGAGAATGCTTCCAGCCACTTGCAGAATTTAAAATCTCTGGGTTATATTGAAGATTAGCCCTGCATCAAAATCCCGCTGGGCCGCAGTTCTATCTCGACCTTGATGAACACTGATTGTTTATAAACCAGTGTTCATCTGTGTCTTAAACACTATTGTTTATTTTATAGCACCCATTTATAGAAACGTCTGCATCTTATAAACAGCTACTACCATCCATGTAAATATTACAGTGGTTTTTTCTGCCTCTGGTTGAACATAAGG
>DUSB01000242.1 GCA_012840625.1 Syntrophomonadaceae bacterium | reverse complement strand
GCTATACGCAGCTGAATGGTCTGGAATTTTGCAATCGGCTTATCGCGGTGCATTTTTTCTTTGGCATAATTAAGTGCTTCTTCATAGCAAGCCAATACACCACCAAGGGCGCAAGCGCTTACCCCTACTTTACCAAAAGATATACCATACAAAAGAATAGGATAACCCTGTCCAATTTCCCCCAGAATATTTTCTTTCGGAATACGTACATCCTTTAAATAAACGTCTACCAGAGATCCTCCATGCATACCAACTTTACTCCAGGGTTCTGATACAGAATACCCTTCACAGAATTTCTCCACCAGGAATGCTGTAACCCTACCTGATTCACTTTCATTGGCGAAGATAACGATCGGTCCTTCATAGTCGGCATTGCTAATAAACCGTTTGGTTCCGTTTAGAATATAGTCATCTCCATCTTTTTTAGCAGTTGTAGTTATTTGTTTGGGATCTGATCCTGTACCGGGCTCCGTAAAGGCAAAAGAAGCAATCTCCTGCCCCTTACAGGGTAAAGGCATAAACTTTTTCTTTTGCTCTTCGGTACCAAAGGTATCAATTGCTCCCAAAGCCAGTGTATGTGCGGAAATAATCATTGCTACACCCGAGGATCCTCTGGCTAATTGCTCTAAAGCCAGAACATACTGGTCATATCCTCCATCCGCTCCACCATATTCTTCAGCAAATGGGATACCGAAGAAATCAAGTTCCCCTAACTCAGCAATAAGCTCCGCAGGAACCCGATTTTCCTCATCAATTTGTACAGCAAGAGGTACGATGCTTTTTTCCGCAACTTCCCTTGCCATCCTCTGAATAAGCTCCTGTTCTTTACTAAAGGTAAATTCCATCTTATTCTCTCCTTCCGTCCACCTTAAGCTAGGCCAAAATTTGCTATTGGTATATCTCGCGTTAGTATTATTAATTTTTCTCTAGTATACCATATAGCACTTGTATATTAGTTAATTTTTTTAATATCAAATAGATTTTCACCTTGCTGCTTAAACACAGTCAACTACGCCAATCTTCATACCCCTGCTTCAATCCAACTTTAATCCTAAAAATGTGCGCAAAATATAATACACAAACCAATGTTATGTTACAATATTATTAAAGAATGTTTTATCCAGGTTTCAATTTTCCCCTTTTAATTGAATTTGTAAATAAAACTTCGGGCTGAGGTTAAAAACATAAAACGTATTGCTACTGACAACTGCTTGTACTCGAAAGGGGCTGTTACAATGAAAATCATGCTAAGTCGCACCTTGCCGTACGGTACCAACTACCAACAAATGCTGCGTATTTTGCAACAAATCGATGCAATACAGAAAGGAGGACAGCAAACATCACTTCATAAGGAAAAGAATCTGTATAAGGCTATAGAAGCCCTGCAATTCTTCGGCTTTAGTAAAGGCCTTACCTTGACCGCTCAGGGTAAGCACTTATTAACAGCAGACCCTCCCCAAAAACAGCATATTATATTATCTGCTGTGGGCAGGTGTTTTGCCTATAATGATATTCTGCGCAGGCTTTTTGAAAAGAATTCTGCAGCAGATCTAAGCATTTCCCAGCTGGCCGCTTTCTTGCTTCCCTACCACAAAGCAACGACCGCCATTAACCAGTCAGCTGCACTCTTATTAGCAAACTTACTTGCGGAGGCAGGACTGGCAGATATCAATGTCAACACCGGAAAAGAAGCCATTATTGAATGGCATCAGGATGCTCGCCTGCGCTTAATCGAGATCGGAATACTTCAGCACACTCCCCGTCCTTTCCTACCTTATGGCAGCAATTATCAAACCATGGAAAAACTGCTTCTGTCTTTGAAGAACAGAGAGGAAAATATTGCATCCGAAGCACCTTATCTACTTCCTTCATTTTTTAACACCCACAAAGCATTACAGTATCTGGGCTTGGTGGAAGGATATGGCATAACCGAGAAAGGATACAAAGTGCTGTTATCACAGGGAGCGGAAAAACACCAGCAGGTATTAAACGTTCTTATTGAAGTTCCGGCTTATAGATATCTGTTTTTCGACCTTCTGGAAACGCATCAGTGGTCAGAAATCTATACGCGTGATATCGAGAAAGACTGGCTGATGTACAACCAGTTCAAAACCAATATCAACGAACAGACGGTAGACTTCTTTGTCAATATGATGGAATGGGCTGGCCTGGGAACTATGGCGCAGGTTGCTGGAGGAGAAAAGCGGATTAAATGGGAAAAAGATGCCCGTCAACGTGTAGAAAAAGCCCTACAGTTTAAAAATTGGTCCGAATCTATTGACCAGCCCTCCAGCGCTTTATCGGGATTGGTATCCCATTTCTTAACGCTTACCAGGCAGGGCGTAGAGCTTGGTCCCTGGCAGCAGCAAACCCTGAATCATATTCAACACCAGGATTTCTCTTTGCAATGTTAACGTTGGATTATTTTAATATCTCTCTATAATAACTCAAGGTCAGACAATTTGTCTGACCTTGAGTTATTTCTACCCTTATTTAAGATCCCACTCAATCCATAGTTCTCTGTTTCAGTTCTAGAGACGCGTTTATCCCTATGAATCTATCCGTAATATAAAAAGGCTAATGTCAATGATTGACATAGGTATAGTTGGGGTGTATTGTACGGTGTAGTACACATAATACACTCATGCTTTCCGAAAGAACATCAGCCTTTAAAGGCTGCAAGTCATGCATCTGCACTCCTTAGAATATTTACAGCTTATCTTTTAAAATTGATCTTTCTACTTAGCTTAAAAGCTGAATGAAGATGATACTTGAAAATATTTTAGTATCGATAGGAGGTGACAAAGTGGAAAATAATAACATCATGCTGAATCTTATATTAGAGCTGATTTTAAAACTAGTAATTGTACTGCTGGTTATTCTTATACTGAGAAAAATGAATAAGAAAGATATTCCTAATTTCTCCCACAGCATCTGGTTATTTCTATTTTCAATTATTAGTTTGATAATCTTTGATATAACTGGTGCAGGTAGCATTCTTGATGCGGCTCCATTAAGCAAGTCAATGTTCGCCGCGGGCCAAATAAATCTTATTCCTCTTTTCGGTAATGACAGCGGACATCTTTTTGAAAAAGTTTTAAATCTACTGTTATTTGTTCCATTAGGCTTTGTTCTCCCGATTGCATGGAAAACATTTGCTAAAGCAGAAAAGACAGTTTTATTTGGAGCCAGCCTATCACTATATATTGAAGTAACGCAATTGTTAAATATTAGAATGACAGACATTGATGATTTAATATTCAATACTCTTGGTACATTAGTTGGTTATCTAATTCTGAAATCGGTTCGGGCAATATTCAAAAAGCAACCTGCGTTACAGGGGGAGGATAAAAGTTATCAGCATGCTGAACGAATAGAAATCATCACTCTATCAGTGATTTTAATTTTGATACAACAATTAATAGTGTTTCAGTGTTTTAACCTATAATAATATCTAGCTAAAATATTAAGACAAAAATAAACCCCAAAAGTCCAATCATAACAAGACTTTCGGGGTTTTATTGCTATTCCCACTCGATGGTACCAGGTGGTTTACTGGTAATATCGTAGGCTACTCTGTTAACACCGTTGACCTCTTTTACAATCCTGCAGGCCATTCGATCCAGGACTTCATAGGGAATATGAGCCCATTCAGCGCTCATCGCATCCTCACTCTTGACCGCGCGGATAATAATAGGATAGGCATAAGTGCGGGCACCGTCCTTGACACCTACACTGCGGATGGGAGGCAGTACGGCAAAATACTGCCAGATTTCTTCATCTAAACCCGCCCGGGCAATTTCCTCCCGTACGATATAGTCTGCCTCCTGCAGAATCCGCACCTTTTCGGCTGTAACCTCTTCCAACACCCTCACACCCAGACCGGGTCCAGGAAAAGGCTGTCTCCATACCAGTTCAGGAGGAATCCCCAGTTCTTCGCCGATAGCGCGCACCTCATCTTTGAAAAGCAACCGCAGGGGTTCAATAAGTTCAAATTGCATATCTTCAGGTAAACCACCTACATTATGATGACTTTTAATGGTTTGGGCTGTTTTGGTCCCGCTTTCTACTACATCGGGATAAATGGTACCCTGAACCAAATAGTCTATTTGGCCCAGCTTGGCTGCCTCTTCTTCGAAAACCCTGATAAAGGTTTCTCCGATGATTTTTCTTTTTTGTTCCGGATCGCGAATCCCTACCAGCCTGGATAAAAATCGTTCCTTCGCATCTACAAAAACAAGATTGATGCCCAGCTTTTTCTCGAAGGTGGTAACAATCTCCTCTGATTCGCCTTTACGCATCAAGCCATGATCAACATAGACACAGATTAACTGATCTCCTACTGCTTTATGTACCAACGTGGCGGCTACAGAAGAATCAACCCCCCCGCTCAGAGCACACAATACTTTTTTCGCTCCCACCTGCTGTCGAATATCCTCAATGGACTCATCAATAAAATCTCTTAGATTCCAATCCCCTTTTAATTTACATACCTGAAATAGAAAATTAGCCAAAATCTTTTGGCCTACCGGCGTATCTTTCATCTCCGGATAAAACTGGACTCCATAAAATTTCCTTTGTTCATCACTCATAGCAGCAACAGCACAGCTATCCGTCGCTGCAGTAAGCTGAAATCCTTCTGGCAAGGTTTGAATGGGATCTCCGTCAGGTATCCAGACTTCCAGCTCGGTGCCTACATTCTCAAACAGTTTGTCTTCCTGTTTGATGTGTAATTGGCTGCGTCCATATTCATACCTTCCAGCCGCCTTCACTGTACCGCCTAGCTTAGATGCCATCCACTGCATACCATAGCCGATACCTAATATGGGAATACCCAGGGAAAAGATTCTCTCATCACAGGTGGGAGTAGCTGATATAGGTTCACCGCTTAAAATAAGGGCGTCAGGATTTTTAGCCTGCAGCTCTTCATAGGAAATATCATGGGGTACCATCTCGCTGAATACGGATAATTCTCTAATTCTCCGGGCAATGAGTTGATTATTGCCACCGCCAAAATCTAATACTACCACCAATTCCTGCCGCATACTTGCCCCCCTATCTTTCATAAACAGATGGTTTCAACACACAGATAGCAGGATAATTTCTATGTTTTTCTGCATAATCAAGACCATATCCTACCACAAAATAATCCGGGATTTCATACCCTACATAATCCGATACAATGGGACTGTTCCTCCGCGAAGGTTTATCCAGTAAACAACATATCTTAACACTTTTCGGCCCACGCTTTTTAAGGATCTCAGTAATATAATGCAGTGTAACTCCAGTATCAACAATATCTTCCACCACCAGCACATGCTTGCCTTCAATGGAGTGTTGCAGATCCTTCATGATGCGAACCTCGCCTGAGGATATGGTGGAATCGCCATAGCTTGAAACTTCCATAAAATCGACACTTAATGGTAAATTAATGACTCGAATTAAATCTGCCATAAAAACAAAAGCACCTTTTAAGATGCCTATAACCAGCAGCTCCTTGCCCTCATAATCCCGGGTAATTTTAGCTCCAAGTCTTGCTACCGTCTGAGCTATCTCTTCTTGTGTATATAAAATATCCAATTCTTCAAGATTCAACACACACTCCTCCTTACAT
>DUSB01000241.1 GCA_012840625.1 Syntrophomonadaceae bacterium | reverse complement strand
GAGTATGACCTGCTGTCTGGAGGCCAACTTTTCAGCAATTTTAGTTTTTAAATGAGTGGAAAGAAGTCCCGTACCCCCTTTTTTGCTATGCACACGCATATCTTCTATGCTTACCCTGGGCATGCCTACTGTACCAATACGCTGGTTCAATTTAAGCAGCTGCATTTCTCCTTTAGAGGCCTGATAATACGTTTCTATACTGGGAGTAGCACTGCCCATAAGTAAGGCTGCTCCCGTAATAGTAGATCTGGCTGCTGCTACTTCACGGGTATGGTAACGCGGCATTTCTTCCTGTTTGAAACTCGTTTCCTGCTCTTCATCCAAAACAATCAAGCCTAAATTTTCAATGGGAGCAAAAACAGCAGAACGAGGCCCCAGGACCAAACGAGCCTCCCCATTCTTTATTCGCATCCACTCCAGGTAGCGTTCCCCTGCAGACATAGCACTATGCAATACAGCCAGAGAACTAATCCTTTTTGAAAACACCTCTACCAGCTGCCTGGTTAATGCTATTTCAGGGATTAAAATCAGGACACCCTTTCCTTGCTGCAAGGTATGGATGGCACTTTGAAGATAAACTTCTGTCTTACCACTGCCTGTAACTCCATACAGCAGGATTTGTCGGCTTTGTTGCTCATCTACAGCACGATTAATAGCTTGAATAGCATCTTCCTGCTCATGATTGAGCTGCCAGTAAGTTTGCTGAAAATCTGTCCCCTCATATACCGCCTGTATATACTTTTTATCCAGAAGAGCTTCCAGAACATAACGACTAAAATGCGCTGATAAGTCAGACCAGGAAGCCTTGCCCCGAGAATGTATGTATTGCAAAGCCTCTGCCTGCCGGGGAGCTCGCTTTTTCAATTGCTCCAGATCATATTCTGCGGGTCCGGAAGTATATTCGAGATATGGATCCGTAACCCTTCTAACCTGATACGATCCACTGCGAATAATATAACCTGCTTTTATTAGAAATTCTAATTCTTCTTGTTTGCTTAGTTTTTCAGCAGCACTTTTTTTGATTTCCCCATAGCGGAAAAGATGGGTGAACAATGCCTGGTTTAAAACTATGCCCTGTGCGGCTAAATCTTGATAGCTCTTTTCATCTATGCCAGCTACATAGACTTCTGCTTTTTGTTTACGAAGAAGACCGGGTACCATCAAATCAAGCACCCAGGCTATCGGATAAGAGTAATAATCTGCCATCCACTCCGCCAGAGCAAGCAGTTCTTCATTAATGACAGCCTCTTCATCTAACACCCTTAGAATATCTTTGATATGATCATCCAGCTGATCATGAAATATTTCTATTACATAGCCTTCACGAGTCTGTCCACCAAATTCTACCAGAACTCGTTTACCAAAAGAAACATCTTCTGACATGGCGGTGGGAATCCGATAAATAAAAGAAGATTTCGAATCACGCAGAGGCAGGTTGATAAGAAGTTTGGCATATTGTATTATAGTCGCCCCCCTTCTTGAGACATGCTGGTATATTGTAGACAAAAGGCGGGGTCAGTTCCCGCCTTTTGTTATAGCTTTTCTGATCTAAAAATGAATGGACTATAATCCTGCAGCTTTTCTAAGTGCTGCAGCTTTATCGATACGCTCCCAGGAAAAATCGGCATCAGTCCTGCCAAAATGCCCGTATGAGGCTGTCTGCTGGTAAATAGGTTTTCTTAAATCTAAATTCTTAATAATAGCAGCCGGGCGCAAGTCGAAATGCTCACGAATAAGTTCAATAATTTTATCATTGTCTATTTTTCCAGTGCCAAAAGTATCAATTCCAATACTAACGGGTTCAGCAACACCAATCGCATAAGCCAGCTGAATTTCACAGCGATCAACCAGACCGGCGGCTACAAGATTTTTGGCCACATATCTGGCCGCATAACTGGCAGAACGGTCAACCTTGGTGGGATCCTTCCCGGAAAAAGCCCCTCCACCATGACGTGCCATTCCACCGTATGTATCAACAATAATTTTACGTCCGGTTAAGCCGCAATCTCCTTGAGGACCACCGATGACAAAACGTCCGGTAGGATTAACAAAATAGCGGGTGTTGTCATCCAGCATGTGGGGAGGAATAACTGGTTTTATTACCTTTTCAATTATATCATTCTTAATGGTCACAGCATCAACTTCTGGATGGTGCTGGGTTGAAACCACTACGGTATCAACTCGTACCGGTTTACCATCAATATATTCAACTGTAACCTGCGTCTTGCCATCTGGACGAAGATAAGTAAGTAATCCCTCTTTACGCACTTCAGCAAGCCTTTGGGCCATTTTACTGGCCAGACAGGCCGACATGGGCATGTATTCTGGTGTTTCATTGGTGGCATAGCCAAACATCATGCCCTGATCCCCGGCACCAATAGCTAGGTCATCTTCCAGTTGACCTTTCTTTGCTTCATACGCTTTATCAACGCCCATAGCAATATCACCAGATTGTTCATCCAGGGATGTAAGCACCGCACAGGTTTCGGCATCAAATCCATATTTTGCTCTGGTATAGCCAATATCCTCTATCGTTTTCCTTACCACAT
>DUSB01000240.1 GCA_012840625.1 Syntrophomonadaceae bacterium | reverse complement strand
GCTGTTCTGGATAAAGACTTGAAATTAATCGGCAAGTTAAACGAACAGGAAAGTCGAGGCGTATTGTGGATTATGGATAAGGTAAGAGGTGGTATTCTAGTTATTCATCCATCTAGTACCGAAAAAGCAAGCCTGGAAATTATTCGCTCGCAAAGCAAGGTAAAGATAGCGCTTAAGAACAATATGCCGGAAATAACAATCGAAGTTGATATTACCAGCAATCTGGGTGAATTATCAGGGGATGGAGATTTGATGTCACCTGCTATCTGGAACAAATTAGCTCACTACCAGGCAAAAGCGGTGGAAAAAGAAATAAGGATGGCGGTAGAAAAGGCTCAAGAACTAAACGCTGATGTGTTTGGTTTTGGTGCAATGATATACAAAAAATATCCGCAGGAATGGAAAACGATCGAAGCACTCTGGGATGATATTTTCCCTTTAATTGAAGTTAATGTACAGGTGAAAAGCAGGGTTAAGCACCCTGGTTTTATGACGCGATCATTTTCCCAATACCAAACAAAAGGATGATTTTATGGATCTGGAAAGAGGCAGGATATCCAGCTCACAATTAAGTTATTTAACCATAGGATTTATGATCGCTTCAGCGGTCATCATTTTCCCCGGAAGCGGTGCGGAAAACAATGCCTGGTTAGCGGTAATCATTGGCCTGCTAGAAGGGCTGGCTTTTTTATATATTTATTTTGCCCTGGCCAAGCTTTTCCCGCAATTAACCCTGGTAGAAATAAACGATGCTGTATTTGGAAAATATCTCGGTAAACTGATCTCCTGTTTTTATTTGCTTTTAGCTTTATGGATTACAGCCCAGCTGTTAAGAATGTTTGGCGAATTTTTTAACATTATCATGCCTGAAACTCCGATACAGGCTTTTCTCATTTCACTATTATTTATTACTGTATGGGTGGTCCGCAACGGCCTGGAACCTATTGCCCGTTGCAGTCAAATACTGGTTCCACTGACTATGGTTCTGATAGTGCTTGATTTCCTGTTGATCTTAAATAAAATAGATTTATCTAACCTGCTGCCTTTCATGGATATTGCTTTCAATCAATTTTTTATGGCCAGTCAGAGTATTGCCGCACTGCCTTGCGGCGAAATGGTATTTTTTCTCATGTTTTTTCATGCCGTCAATAATCAAGCCCAGATCAAACCAGCCATACTAAGAGGTTATATGATTGCGGGTTTGATACTCCTTTTCCTGGCCTTTCGTGCCATTACGGTTCTAGGACCCTTAGCTCTTATTACCACCTACCCGTCCCTTAGTGTGGCACGGGTTATCAATATCGCCGATATTATAACCCGTTTGGATATTATCGTGGCAGTAAACTTTCTCTGCGTCGGTTTTATAAAAGGAATCCTGATGATGTATGCGCTGGTACTCGGTACAGCTCAATTGGTCAATCTAGGCAGCTATCGTCCTTTAGTTCTGCCGTTGGCGGCTCTGATTTTTGTCGTAAGTTTGCTCCTTTATGATTCCTATATTTATGATTTAATCGATGCTGCCCTGTTATTTCCGGTATATAGCCTACCGATAACCGTGTTGCTACCTTTGTTGACGTTAATCCTGGCACGGCTAAAAAATTCTGGAAAGGAGACGGCCAATGCTGGTTAATATTCTGCTGACCATAGGTGTTTTTGTTGGGATTTGTTGGTATGAAATCCCATCCTTAATTCAAGAACAGCACTGGCGTGAACTGGTAGCCTTTATTGCTATTCTGCTGCCGGCATTCGTCATTGCCATTCTACAGGCCATAAAGGTTGATCTGCCCCAGCTTATCCCCACCATTGCTCACTATTTGTTTCCTATTCTACCCTTTTCTACCCTTTAGCACCGGGTGCTTTTAACTTAATTCGAACTATCATAACCATGTTAACTTCCTCTATTCTGCCAGCCACACCCGCCCTGATTTTAAATACTAGCATATTCAACACCGACAGCTGGCTGCATAATGAGCCTTCTTCCTTCCCGGCACTAGGTCTAAGAGGCGCACCTGTGCCTGCTATTTTATGGGCTATTACAAAGACCATTATTTGTTCATATCTTTTTCTTGCTATATAATCATATATGGTTTGATTATTCGACAAAAAGGTGGCTTCCACATGGATCCTTCATATTCTGCCCCGCTATTACGCTTTTTGTTTGGCGGTACCGCCGTGGTTCTGGCTACACTCGTAGCCCGTGCATTCGGGGGACGTATAGGCGGTATTTTTGCTGCATTTCCGGCTGTTTACCTG
>DUSB01000239.1 GCA_012840625.1 Syntrophomonadaceae bacterium | reverse complement strand
CTACCAAACTGCGCTACATCCCGAAGCAACACTAATTATGTTAACAGCTCAGCATATATAAGTCAATACTCCATCTGCAGCGGGATTGCTATCAGCTGCATAAGTAAAAACCTGTAGGGGAAGGATCCTCTGATTAATAGAATAAGCTGTGCTTTTTTAGGGAGTTTAAATTTCCTTTTAGGACCTGACTTTAGTTAGCTGATCTGGTGGGTTTGATATCGACAAAAAGCGGTACCCGTTAACGGGTACCGCTTTTTAAGTCTATGCTCAGGCTTGATTGGCAAAGGGATCTACAAAAACACGCTGCCCCAGTTCACGATCCAGCATGAAGAGCAGACTGGGATTGTCCTGGCCCATGAGCTTGAGCTGCTGTACTATTTCATCGGCGGACGCTTCCTCTTCCACCTGCTCGCTTACATACCACTGCAGGAAAGTATACAGGGCGTGGTCACGCTCATCCTGAGCCAGGTTAACCAGATCATTGATAAGACCGGTTACTTTTTGTTCATGAGCATATACTTCCGTAAACATGTCCAGGGGGGATTCCCATTCGGTGGGCGGTGCGGCAATGGTTTCCAGCATAATTCGTCCGCCTCTTTCCGCCAGATATTCATACATGTGCATAGCATGAGCGACTTCTTCCTTGGTCTGCATACGCATCCAATGGGCAAAGCCTTTCAGGCTGATATTCTCGCAATACGCAGCCATGGACAGGTAAAGATAAGCTGAATAGAGTTCGGCATTGATTTGTTTATTGAGGGCATCAGCAAGATTCTGTTTGATCATATCCTACCTTCCTTTCCATAATCCATGTAAATTACAGTAGGCACGTGCCTCAAGGTTTTCATCATCGATAGCAAAAAGTGCTTCCGGAGCCTGGTTTGCTTTTAAGAATTGGCGACAGGATTTATCCCCGGCGATGATCTGTATCCATTCAATATAATGGGCTTCAATCATAGGATGCACTTCACTGCTTACGTATACTCGTACTCCCTGTTCTGTTTTTTCAAGTACCGGGATATGCTTTTCAAAGGAGGCTTCAACAATATTTTCGGTTTGCACTTTCATCGGTTTACCACAGCAAACTAACTGTCCTTTTCCTTCGTGCAGGACTTCCACAATGTTTCCACAGACTTCACATTTGTATACCTCTAATCTTTTCGTCAATCTTGAACACCTCCAAATATTGATTAGATCCATTCTACCTGTAGTGATCTGGCTTTGCAATAATTTGTTAAAATAGCCCAGACGCACATACAGAGATTTTTCCGATGATTAAGCTGTTAACAGGGTATAACCTAATAAAACCAGCTGCCAGATCTGATTGTAGCAACAGGCAGCCACATCATCCTGCTGCTTCCAGATCCAGTGCCCGGGCATTACTGAGATCCGGTACCGGGATAGGTTCACCAAAGGCAGACATCTGGTAAGATGTCTGCCTTTGGTGTAGTTCATATCGAGATCGGTATTTTCTTCCGCTACGTTCATCTGCAAGCTGAAGCTACCTTCCATTTCCGTGTACTCTGTATAGAGGGTTTCCTGGTTAATTCAGCTGGAGTAGTAACATGCTTTCACTGGCCTTTTTTGTGTTTAAGCTTATTTTATATACCTGCTTCTAATCTTTCAATCCGCTCTTCCAGGTCGGGATGGGTGGAAAAAAGCCGGCGCAGACCAGAGCGGCTTTCACCGCTGACTTTAAAACTAGCCAAGGCTTCTTGATCGGTATCAATCAGGTGGATGGTCTTCTGCAGTGAACGCAGGGCATGCAGCATTTTTTGCCGGCCTGCCAGTATTGCTCCGTCGCGATCGGCAGCAAATTCACGGCGGCGCGAATAGGCCATAACGGCGATGCTGCCCAGAATAGCGAGCAGAATCTGGAATACGATGGCACAGACCAGATGGACGATGCCTTGAATTTCTTCGTCCACCAACAAAGAGGCAATGTAGGCGATGATCCGGGATAAAAAGACGACAAAGGTGTTGATAACTCCCTGCAGAAGGGTCATGGTAACCATATCACCATTGCTAATATGAGAGATTTCATGCGCCAGGACTCCTTCTACTGCATCCCAGTCCATACGCTCCAGAAGTCCCTGCGAAACCGCCACCAGAGAGCGATTTCTAGAAGGACCGGTAGCAAAGGCATTCACTTCAGATGATGGGTAAATACCTACCTCGGGCATTTTTTGCAAACCGGCTTTTCTGGCCAGCTGGTAGACGGAATTAACCAGCTGTCTTTCTTCATACATTAATGCACTATTGGGATCCAGTACCCTTACGTTCATCATTCTCTTGGCGGTCCAGCGTGATAAGGCCAGAGAAATAAGTGATCCGGTGAAGCCAATGATAGCAGCGAAAATAAATAAGCTATAATAATCAAGCCCGGCTGCAGTCATATAAGGACCTATTCCTAGCAGGGTTGTTATAATACCGATGGTGGTCAAAACCAGAAGGTTAACGAGCACAAATAGTCCAATTCTTTTCATAGTAGACCAAGACCTCCTTATTGGCTTTGCAATAAAGTCTAACATTTTCGACTGAATGGATAAAGTGCTTTGTGTAATATTTATGCACTATTTCTGTTAATAGACTTGGCAGGAGCAAGGGGGGTTCTGCTGATTTT
>DUSB01000238.1 GCA_012840625.1 Syntrophomonadaceae bacterium | reverse complement strand
GGCTACGGTTGCTTTTGCCTGGCCTGAATCGAGCTGCCAAGCCATAAAACGTAAGATATCCCTTTTGCTTAATTGATCCCAATGACTTACTCCGTCCTCCCACTGCATAAAAGCAGACAATTTTACCAGATCGCTTCGATAGGCAGCCAGTGTGCTGTCCGAAAATCCCCTCTCATAATGCAGATAGTCCAGAAAAACAGATACATACTTGTCCATCCTATATCCCACCTAAGGAAAGATGGTAAGGATTTAGACAGCAAGAGGCAGAAGTCCTGCCTCCTGGAAAAGTTAATGAACCTTATTCTATTCTTTTATTTTTTCATCATAATAGAAATTTTGTACCTCCAGGACAAAGCGATCCATTTGTTCATTCCAGTTTTTATCCTGGGGAACGCTCTGGACTCGCATTGGATTGCCGCTGGGTTTTTCATCTTCAAACCAGCCGTTAAAAACCGGCACTTTTTCATACAGCAGACCACTCACCACAGGAACCAGTGCCACAAAAGCAAGCAAGAGCACCAGAGCCGTTACGATACGAAGTACTTTTTGTTTCCACTTCCCCACCAGAATAATCATACCAACCCCCCCTTTTACACAACCAGACTAAGGAATAGCGGTGAAATATAGGCCTCCACCAGGGCTCCACACAAGGCAAGCAGTAAAAATAGCAATAACAATACGGTGTAAGAAATCACCCCCGTCCCCAGAGATACGGCTGTTTCTTTTTTTTCCTGTACAATAAACAAAGAAAACTTGATCCCTATCACGCCCCACATAAAAAAGATCGGAATATAGACTAGGTTTTGAGGTAAGATAGACAACAAGGTGATTACCACCCCGGTACTACCCCGTTCCTGTATAAGGAACCCTATTGTAAAACCCAGAGAAAAGCCTTTCCACAAAATCACGCCCAGAATCAGCGGGATGCCAATCACTGTCAGCCCCAGAAACCAGATAAAACATAGGCTTTTAGCCTGGTTTAGAAAAGATTGCAGCACCAGAGCCTGCCCGGTAAGTTTACTTTTTCCCCCGGCCAGCAGGTATTGATCAATCAAGCCGTCCAGATGAGATTTAACCTGTGTATTCAGTCCGTCTACTTTATAATTTCCCCACAATACCCCTGCCACGAAGACAACGGTGATCACGACATAATGCCAGCGATGCTCGTTAATATGTTTTCCAATTCGCTGATGTAATTTCATAGACGAACCTCTCCTGGTCATTTATGCAGCCTATCCTTCTGCAAAATAATATTGCAAACAAACCCTGTTTATGCAGAAAAGAAAAAGGCCTTGTTCAGGCCTGAGCTTGTTTATTGAAATAGAATGAATTTACATCAAGGTTTCTTTGCGCAAGGCTTCATAAATAACCGGAACTACCTGTTTTTTCCTGGACATGACTCCTTTCAGATAAATACTGCCATGCCGGTGGTCATGCTCAAAGGCATCTTCAACCAGATATTTCTTATCCCCGGCTACAATCATATCGGTGGCTTCCTCGAAAATATCCGTAGCCATCAGGCACATCAGTGCATAATTTTTCTGCGCACAAATCCTGGCCATGGTATCCAGAAGACGGCTACGCCGGTCAGCAAATTTATCCAGGTCAATGGTTTCAAACTGAGCAATGGCAAAGGTATAATCCCCGCTGACATACTCTTTTAAATCAGACAGGAGAATCTCTTCATCTGTCAGACTATCCAGACGTCCGGTTCTGGCAAATAAATATTTGCCCCATTCCGCCGGATCTACCCCACTGATGTCCTGCAACCTAGCAGCCATACGCTTATCCTTGCTTGTGGTGGTAGGTGATTTGAAAATCATCGTATCTGACATGATGCCTGATAGCAATAAAAGCGCCATGTTCCTGCTTAAAAAGATCCCGTGTTCTAAAAAGATCTCCACAATCAAGGTCGATGTTGATCCTACCGGCTCGTTGCGAAAATAAATGGGCGAAATGGTCTGCAGGTCTCCTACTCGATGATGATCAATGATTTCCAGTACTTCTGCTTCTTCGATGCCTTCCACTGCCTGCTTTTTTTCATTATGGTCAACCAAAATTAACTGTTTTCTTTTCATCTGCAGAAGATTATAACGCGATATAAGTCCTAAAAAGCGGTTATCTTCATCTACCACCGGATAATTCCTATAACGGGTAGATAGCATTTGTTTCCTGGCCTCATCCACTGGCTCATCTTTTTCAAATAAGACTAGGCCGCGGGTTTTCATTATATCTGCTACTTTTTTATCCAGTATGCCGCGCAAGACTTCAGGGCTTTTTTCTATATCCCGTCCGCTGCCCAGAGCATCCATAAAAATCATGGCGACATCACCTATGGTCAGGAGCCCCAGAAACTGTTCCTGTTCTCCCAGCACCGGAATGGTTTTTAAATCATTGCGCCGAATAAGATTGACCAGTTCCATCAATGAGGTATCAGTGGAAACATATAAAGCTTTTTTGCTTTCCAGCAAATCTTCTACCCGGGTGCGAACATTTTTTAACACTACGGGTACTTCAAAATCAAGTTCTTCTAATAAAGCCTGATGATCATCATTAATTTCACTGGCAGCCGCTGCTATATACAGACCATCTGCTGTACTCTGTTTAAATACCTTATAACTAACCGCTGCCGCAATCGAATCCAGATCAGGATTTTTATGTCCAATAACATAAATCGGCTTCAAAACAATCCCCCTTTTTCCCTTGCGCTACTTTAAACACAGCACTTTATTCTAAGCATTAAGTAAAAGATTAGCAATCCATTGAGCTGCCAGTACGTCCTCCATTGAATTACGACTGGCAGCTATTATGGCAATCCCTTTGTTATCCTCCTGGAGAAGCGCCCTGGCTCTTTTAACCGCACTTACAGCAGGTTGTATACCCCTTTGCCGCAAGGTACGGGCTACAGTCCCGGTAATCACCTGGTTAGAAAATAGACTGGCAGCATCATAAGCTACCCCTCCGGTATCTGAAACCGCCAGTACCACCCTGCCCTTCATGTCAGCAGCTCGAGGAGCTTCGGCGCCAATGTTAGCTACCACT
The DNA here is from genome assembly GCA_012840625.1 of Syntrophomonadaceae bacterium. GTDB lineage: Bacteria > Bacillota > Syntrophomonadia > Syntrophomonadales > Syntrophomonadaceae > DUSB01. The sequence continues at coordinate 11,552 of DUSB01000238.1, read as the reverse complement.
GCTTCAACACGACCCTGTTCCCTTTCAATACCACGCAGGACCTTCTGGCAGCGTGACAGGCGTTCTTCATCAGATCCTACCCGTGGTTCGGCCACCAGGACGATTCCATAAGGGGTCTGTTGTGATAAACGGGCCGCCCTGCGTCCCATTGTCTCAGGATCAACCTCTACCGGTGCACGGGTATAATCGGGACTGGCTCCCAGTACCGCATAAGCACCAACATCCAGGGCACTTTCCAGTGTAGTGGACATATCAATCACATCTACAATCATGACCACGAACCCATCCCGGGCTGCCTGTACGGCTCCACTGGCATCTGAACTAACGATGATTTGTTTTGACCCGACCATAGCGACCACCTCCTCCGGGAATGATGGTTAAACGATTCTGGCGCATATCTTCAATTACATTCGCCAGACGTTCAGGAAGCTTTTGACGAATAATATCTATATCCAGCTCCTCAATAATATCAATCTCACTATAATTTTCTAGCAGGCGCTGACAGGTGACCGGACCAAATCCGGGCAGCCAGGATAGCGGTACCCGATAATAATAGGGTGGACGTCCCGGGGGATGAACAGAATGCCGAGTATCCTGCAGCTCCTTAATACGATCATAAACCCCCATAACAATACTGGTATTATTACAATAAGGACAGGATCGATACACAGCTTCCCCATCCAAAATGGTATCGCATGCTTTACAGTAGCTGCGATAATATTTTCCCAGCAAAGGATGCAAGCCATAATTGCCTTCCACCGCCCGTCCCTGACGATGCTGCAGGCACAGCCTGAGTTCACTGAAATTAGCCTCCTGCATACGCAGGCGATTGTATTCTCTACCAATATTAATGGCCGAATGAGCATCTGAATTGGATAAAAAGGTAAAATGGCTGGTTTCCTTAATGGTATCAGCCATATCAGTATCCGAAGAAAGGCCCAATTCCAAAACCTGTATTTCTCTATATTGTACTCCGAAAACGGATTCCAGGCGCCGGGTGTAGGCTCCGTAAATTCCTTTATGTGGGGTAAAGACATGAGCAGGACAAAAAATCCCATCGAGTTCCTGACATAAATCCATAACTTCGCCCAGATCCATCTGTACCTTTTGTGTGGAAAGCTCCTGGTTTTGCACCCGGCTCTTTACATAGGCCTGCCATTGCTGCAGCGCCTGCCAGGTGGGCAGATAGGCTATAACATGGACTCTTTCTCTGGTTTCAATTTCACAGCCTGTAATCATAAGCACACCATTATTGGCCTGGAACCCCCCGCCAGGAAGTTCTTGTATGAGACCCTTTTCCAACATCCGGGCTATCTCACTACTCACCAGAGTGCTGCCAGCATCAACAATTCCCACCAGATGCAGACCTTTTGCCGGGGCATCTCGATAAAGGATCTTATGCAATGAAAGATCCCGGGATGCAGTAATTTTTACTGGACGACCCCGAGCCTGTCCGATATGAATGTGAAGATCGCCGTAATACGTATGCAATGTTCTCTCCTAGCGCTTCATTAACGCCCACTGAATACCAATAATGGTTTTTGCATCGACAATTTCACCACGATGAACCATGTTTTTCACTTCCGACAGCGAAAAGCGGCATAGTTCCAGAAACTCATCCTCATCAGGTTGAAGCTGCCCCTTCTGCAAACCGGTGGCCAGGAATAAAAAGATGCGTTCATCCGTAAAACCAGGCCCGGTGAAAAAGGAACCCAATTCTTCCCAGCAGTCAGCCCGATACCCGGTTTCTTCTTCTAATTCACGCCGGGCAGCTTGCAGAGGCTTTTCTCCAGGCTCCATGATACCGGCAGGAATCTCCAGCAAAGATTGTTCCACTGGTTTGCGGTACTGACGTACCAGCAGCAGCTGGTCATCTTCATCTAAAGCTACCATAGCCACTGCCGGAGCATGCCTCACAATTTCCCGTGTACTCTGCCTGCCATCAGGCAGCAGAACGGTATCCACCCATACATCAATAATACGCCCGGTAAAGATCGATTTGCTGGCCAGGGTTTTTTCTGTATAATCCATTGTTTATCTTCTCCATGCATAATATTTCCAAACCGCACATATGCTAGTCCCGAGGTGATGATTATGAACAACATATATGCCGGACATAATTCTATTCATTTTATTGGCACAATCGATGAGCTACTCAACTGGTTACATCGTTATCCTGCTGAACTGACCCTGAGGGAATTTATTCATCTCCATCTGCATTAACAGCTGTAGGATACATCCGTGGATAAATAAACAATTTAAACCCGCATTAGATAATGTGGGCTCTCACCCTGAGCCAGCAAAGCTGCTGCAGCAGCACTGGCTCCCAGGGCCAGAAAGAATTCCGGATCCTCGTCAATCCCTCTTCCCATGGTAGTAATCTTTAATTCACATTCCTGCAGCAGAGGGATAATAGCCACACCATCTTCCATACAAAAGCGGTAGCGTGAGAACAGATCCTTGTCTTCGATTTGTTTCATAATAGGCTGTAGACGGTCTTCCGGCAAAAAAGGCAGCGGCACAATGGCCGGTACACGACAGACTCGATCCAGAACGGTCAGGGTATGATGACTTATACCCTGATGACGTTCCCGTGCATCGCCAAAACTGATGCGGGGAACAGCAATAGCCTGTCCCTGAAGGGTATCGACAGCATTTAAGATATCACCCTGTTCAATGCCGGTATAACCCCAGCGGGTCCCGGTACCGACAATGCCCGGGCCCATGCCAACAATAATAACATCCGCCTCCAGCACCTCTCTGGCTGCCAGCATCCCGCTGTATACATTAACCGCCTCCAGGTCACCCCCAAACGAATGACCGGTAGTAACCGTACCGGACAGATAAGCATGTTTTTGCAGCCAATCAACGGTACGGCTGAATACAATCGGCAGCGCAGCACCATCTGTCATAACATAAGCAACGCGCAGATCATAGCGGGCCAGCATTAAGCACAACGGTGCCAGCATAGAATGAAGCGTGGTAACCAATACCGGACAATTACCCAGGGAATCAATCTGCTTGAGCCGTTCATGGTGAACACTGTCCTGCTCTTCGACAGCCAGTACCTGAACCTGCATAGGGGTATAACGAAGCTTCATAATATGTCCCGGCCCCTGCAGATCTAATTCTTCCGGCTCTACACGGGATATTACATAATGATATCCTCCGGTTCCCAGGCCCAGAGAAATAGCAGTGGTGTTTAATAGCACCTCATCACCCGGCTTCAAGATCCCACATAGGTCCGTATAAGCCAGGCACTTCTGTTCTTGTCCCCCTATTTTTACGGCAAAGGCCTGTACGCCCTCACGCTCAAATAAGATGTGCTCCAGTTTTCCGCGACGGGTTTCAATCATCGCAGACCCTCCTTGACATAATGGTCAATAATGGTCAGCACCCATTTTACTACATTGATTAGATCGTTAACATAAATATGTTCTTCCTGGGTATGAGCAGCACGCATACCCATGGCCAAGTTGGCACAGCGTATGCCATGACCGTAAATCACGGCTGCATCACTACCGCCTCCAGTTTTCTTATAACTTACCGGCAGATCAAGCTGTTCAGCCGCCTGAGCGGCCAGGCTGACCACTGGCTCATCATGATCCAGCACTACCGCCGGATAAAGAAAATTAACTTCCACTGCTGCCCGGGCTCCCCGGCTTTCTACAGCTGTAATAAAGGTCTGCTGCAGTTCTTCGGTCAGGCTCTCCAGACGCTGTGGATTCAGACTGCGCGCTTCGCCCTGTACATGACAGTATTCAGCCACAATATTGCGAGCCTGCCCCCCGTCAATCATACCAAAATTACAGGTGGTCTCTGGATCTATACGGCCGCATGGCATTTGACTTAAAGCATAAGCCATGACCTGTATGGCATTAATACCATCTTCCGGATTCATCCCGGCATGGGCAGCGCGACCATATACCTTATAATTAATCTCATTCTGAGCAGGAGATTTGACTACAATTCCTCCTGGCGCACCATCACTATCCAGGGTATAGCCGATGCGGGATTTAAGCCGGGTAAAATCAAAATGCCTAGCTCCCAGCAATCCCTGTTCCTCGCAAACGGTTAAAAGTATTTCCAGGGGCGGCCGCGGCTGATTCTCCTCGGCCAGCACATCCAGAACCTCCAGGATAGCCGCTATACCAGCCTTATCATCGGCGGCCAGGATCGTGGGGCCTGTGCTGCGTATACACCCATCCTCACCGACCACAGCTTGAATGTTTTCCCCGGGAGTAACAGTATCTAAATGAGCAGATAACAGCAGAGGAGAAAGATTAACATTACCCGGGACACGAACCAGCAGGTTGCCGCAATTCCCACCAATTAATCGGGCAGCATCATCTTCTTCTATCTCCAGCCCGCGTTTAAGAAATTCGCTTTGTAGATAGTCTCGCAAAGCTTTCTCCCGAAAAGATTCAGAACCAATCGCAACCATGGTTAAAAACTGCTCAATCAGTCTTGGCTCGTTGATCATGCTTTTCACCTCTTCCCAGTTGATCCAGGGCATATAAAAAACGATTCGCTTCAATAGTTTGGCTAAGAGAATATCGTTCCGTATACAGATGCAGGCCGATTAAAAAAATCAGTACGCCACAACGGCTGTATAAGGAAAGATGAGTGATAACCAGGTAACCCAGATAGAAACCCAGCACATTGGAGCCGGCATCCCCCATCATGGTACGAGCCTTTAAATCATAGGAAAAATAAACCACAATCATACCCACAATAGGAGCCAGGAGAAACCAATCTATGGACTCCCAGCTGACCAGCAGCAATAAAAGCAGGAAAAAAAGAAATCCCTTTATCGCTCGCCCGGGACGTAAATCCAGCAGGTTTAACATATTGGTAGACAGGGCTAAAATAATGGTATTAAGTACAATATTGCCGCCACCGCTGGAACTAAAATAAGCAACAAAAAGGGCAATCAGACCCCCTCCCAACGCTTTTAGTCCTCCGGTGGTTAAGCGTCCCTGAAATAAGGCGCCAAAATGGCCTTTAAAACCAAGGGTATCTCTCTGTCCCAGCATATCGTCAATAAAACCCAGAAAGGAAATGAAGACCAATCCCAGCAGCAAAAGGTGCATGGTTGCAGGTGGAGGAACAAAAAGAGACATGCCCAGATATACAATCAATAGAGTCATGGGGAATGTGATGCCGGAGCTAACCGGTATATCAATGCCCTGATAGTTTTTGGCTACTGCCCCTACACTGCTTAACAGTCCTAAAACCAAAACAAGAACCACCCATTCCGTCAGAGCTCCTGCCAGCACAGCCAAACCGGCTGCTATAAGCGGAAAATTCACAAACCTTTCCCCCTTGTTTCTGCATAAATAACCCGTACAACATCCCAAAATTGCCGACCCCGGTGCAGAAATCCTTTCAGGTCGCGCCCGGTTTCATTATGCCGCATGGTAGTTGGGACTTCCATCAGCCGAAAACCTGCCAGCAGAGCTCTAAAACTCATACCCAGCTCCACCCCATAGGCTTCATGAAAGGGGGTAACAGCTTGAAGAACCTCTCTGGTCATAGCTCTCTGTCCACTCAAAGGGGCATTGACTTCCTTCTGGCCTGCCTTGCGCAGGGCCCAGGCAGCGGTTCCCTTTACCAAACCAAAGCCGCCCTTTTTTGAGGGCGGAGGAAAGGCGGCAATACATAGATCTGCCACTCCATTCTTAACCGGCTCAATAATCTTCTGGGCTTCCACTGCCGAGGCACCTAAATCAGCATCTAAAAAAACAATTATATCGGCATCTAAATAGGGTAAGGCGGCATTCATGGCCCCTCCTTTACCCCGGTTGGAGCTCAGATCCAGAACCTGTACACCCTGACTGCGAGCCTGTTCGGAGGTAGCATCCTTGGATCCATCATTCACCACTATAATTTTATCTATACCTGCTATACTTTTAACTGCTTGCAGCGTTGCAACGATTCGCTCTTCTTCATTGTAAGCTGGTATCACCACATTAACCGTTTTCATCCTTACCGTCCTCTCAGATATTCCACTGGTAGAGATGGCATGAATTTACTGGCGGTATCCTTTATGCCGTAATTTCCTGGTTCCCCGCCCATAGATAAAACCAAAGAAATCTGACCCGGACTGAGATCAATATTATCAATGGTGGTAATATTAAATTTTTGATAGGCTTCCATAAAAGAAACACTGGCATAAGATACTTCCACCCCGCTAAGAACTTTTTCTTCCTGCAAAAGAACATCTATCAGGGGGGCATCAAAACTATCCATAAAGGTAGCACCCAGGCTCTCCGCTCCCCCCATAATCACTATATGATCAACAGGTTGGTTGTAATCCCCGCTGAATTTCACCAGTTTATTTTGCTGTAAAAACTGGGTAGTGCTGGGATCCCCTTGGTTGCATATCAACATGGCCACACTTTGAGCCACCCGCTGTCTTAAGACATCTGAAGAGGCATCTGGTTTCAGTTGGTAAAATTCAATAATTTTATTACGCAAAGCAGCATCCTGCATATTAATACTGCTTAAAACAATGGTCTGCGAAGTCAGATTAGCGCCGGATTTTGCCAGGGTATTTAGCATTCCAGCAGGTACGTCCATGCCACCAGTAACCACCATCGCAATGCGCTGACCCTGCAGACGGTTTTCAACCACTACCGGGAGCATAGCCTGACTGAAGTTTTCATAGTTTTTTATGATCTGATCTTTACGTTCGTTTTCAGCAATTAAGTCTGCTTCTCGTTCACGTAGAGAAGTAAATTTCTCTTCCAGGGCATCAATCATTTTGCGCTGCTGCCCGACCATCAAGTCATCACTAACCAGTGTACTACCGATAAGAATGCCTATCCCCAAAGCAAGAAAAATACCTATTATAGATACGATATGATATTTTAGATCGACCACATTTCCACCACCTAATTTGATTCAGCTACATTCCGAATAAAACGCGCAGCTGCAATAGCAATAACTTGAAAAACGGACGGGTTGCCGGTGAAACCCATAGTATTATAGTAATCGGTACCAGAGCAGCAATAATGAGCTGGGCCAGGTACTTACTGTGTAAATTATGTCTGTATAACTGACTGACACCCCTGGCATCCACCAGTATAGAACCAACTTTAAGGCGCACTAGAAAGGTACTGGCCATTCCTTTACGTCCCTTTTCAAGAAAATCAACAATATTGGAATGTGTGCCCACGGCAACAATTAAACTGGCTCCATATTCCCAGGCCAATATCATGGCTATATCTTCGCTGGTACCAGGTACCGGAAAGGTCTGCGCCTCCAGGCCCATAGCCTGTACCCTTTCTAAACCCGGGGCTTTCCCATCCGCATAGGCATGTACAACAATTTCCGCCCCTGACTGGAGAGCTTCATCGGATACACTATCCATATCTCCCACAATAATATCTGGCTTTAAACCAAATTCCAGCAGTGCATCGGCCCCACCATCGACACCAATTAAAACCGGTTTTTGTTCCTGAATATAAAAGGCAATGGTACGTAAATCCTCTTTATAGCTGGCTCCTCTTACCACAATAAGAACATGGCGATTCAATATAGGGGTTGACAGCGGCGGCACATCCAGATTATCCAGCAGAATATCTTTTTCCTTTTTGGCATACTCCAGGGTATTATCTACAAAAATATCAATTTCTTCTTTAAAGTTTTCATTGGCTTCTTCTAGTTTTTTATGAACATCATCTAGGGTCAGAAGCTTCCCTTCTGCAATAAACTGACCCCCACAATAAATCTTTTCATCTCTAATCTCTACCTGGCTGCCTTCCTTGACCCGATCAAAAATTTCATCTGGAACCTCATCCAGTACCGGAATACCTGCTTTTATTATTTTCAATACCCCTTTAGCCGGATAGCGACCGGTAATGGAAGGGCGGGTGTTGAGAATAGCATTGGGACGAATATCAATGAGACTATTTGCAGCCAGCTCATCAATATCATCATGACAAATGACAGCAATATCTCCTTTGCGCAAGCGCGTAACCAAATCTTTGGTACGTCGGTCAAGTTTAGCACGGCCTTTAATTAGCAAATTTTTTTCACCTCAAAATTACCAGCAGCTTAAGTTTATAAATCTATATAATCATATCATACTCACAAAAAAGCTCCACTCCATTAGCCTGCATTTGCTCCTATTCTTGCCATTTTCCTTGTTATTTAAAGAGATGCTGTCTTTAAATAACTAAAATATGAAAAACACCAGCTGTTTTTAAAAAAACAGCTGGTGTTCATGATTTGACTTTAACCCACTTTGTTTTCTAAACGCAATTTGTCAGCAATAATGGCAATAAACTCTGAATTGGTTGGTTTGCCTTTTTCACCATTAATGGTATAACCAAAAAACTTATTAATTTTATCAATATCTCCACGATCCCATGCTAATTCGATAGCATGGCGAATAGCGCGTTCCACCCGGCTGGGCGTGGTATCATATTTTTGGGCAATGGTAGGATAAAGTTCTTTGGTGACGGCCCCCAGGTAATTAACTTCCTCTACTACCAGCATGATAGCATCACGCAGGTATTGGTAACCCTTTACATGAGCCGGTACTCCTATTTCATGAATGATCCTGGTAACCTCCACTTCCAGGTTTTTCGGTGTTGGTGAAGATACTGCAGTAGATTGATAGGCTTTTTTCTCTACTTTAGGTTTCTCATCTCTCACCACCTGTTTTACCCGATCACCCAGAACCTGCAGGTTAAATGGCTTCAAGATGTAGTAGTCAGCTCCCAGCTGTACAGCCTTTTGAGTAATGTTCTCTTGCCCGAAAGCGGTAAGAATAATAATTTTTGGCCGGGGTTCGATGTTCATATCCAGTAATTTTTCTAAAACTCCAATACCATCCATATAAGGCATAATCAAATCCAGTATCAAAACCTCTACTTCTTCTTTAGCCAGAACATCCAGAACCTCCATACCGTTGGTACAAACATCAACGAGCTCGAACTCAGGTTCGTTAGTAAAGTAATCCTTAAGGATCCCACAAAATTCACGGTTGTCATCCGCGATCAAAACTTTTATCTGATTGCTTTCCCCATACATTAAGGTAAACCCCCCTCATCCCGCATTATGGCTTGCAGATTAAGATTTATAAACCGTTTTCGACGATAGCATAAGCATTTCCTCTATTCATATTATACTAAATTATTCAATATTCTTGCATGCCTTCCTACAAACATACAACATTATCTAGATTAAAAAGGTATATTTACCAGGAAAAATTTTGCTTAATTTTTCTAAAAACGCAGTCCTGGTAAGAACCTGATGTATTTTTTATCTTGTCGAAAAGCCAGACGGCTTATACTGAAAACCGGGCATTTGACTTAACATATTATCCATAAATATTCCATAACCTGATTTAGGATCATTTAAAAAGACATGGGTTACAGCTCCTACCAATTTGCCATCCTGGATAATCGGGCTGCCCGACATACCCTGAACAATACCACCACTTATACTGAGTAAACGCGGATCGGTAATACGAATAATCATACCTTTGCCATTTTGGCGCTGAGGATAAACTTTTGTAATTTCAATATCAAAACGCTCTATATCATCTCCATTTACCACCGTCATTATTTGTGCTTTGCCCGTTTTAACCTGATGGGCATACCCTACTTCCACAGTATATTTATAAAAAGGATTTTCAAGTTTCTTATTGGTTTTTCCAAAAATGCCACAGGAACTATTATGAGTAATGGTTCCTGACACCGGGCCATTTTCATTGAAAATGCCAATTTTTTCACCTGGTTGCCCCTGCTTGCCTGGCCTTATGGTTTGAATAGAAGCACTGAGCACTTTTCCCTTTAAGACATCAATCCCCTGATGCGTATCAGCATCTACAATAACATGTCCCAGTGCAGCATATTGTGAGCTTTCAGGATCCCAAAAGGTTAAGGTGCCAACCCCTACCACCCCGTCCCTTACATAAAGTCCAATCCGATACCTTTCAGTTTCCTGACAGTATACCGGCTTTACAGGCAGAATAAGCTCTTTGTCTTTTCTCTTAATATGAAGGCGAACAGGGTTATTTTCCTTCTGATCGATTATGCGCGCTAGCTGCAATTCAGAGCTAATCGCTTTTCCATCCACTCCTGTAATTACATCACCAATTTGAACCCCCTGATCCTTGCCGGGATATTTTTTTTCACCATCAGCTCCCATAATGGAGGCAAACCCAACTACCATAATTCCTCGCGACTGCAATAAAACCCCTATGGAATGACCCCCCGGCACTACATACTTAACCGGAACCGTCTCCACACGAATAGATTTAAGCGGAATATAGCCAAAAAGATTGAACTGTATCCTGGCTTCTCCAGGACGCAAAGCCAGCAGCTGATATCCGCTTATATCCTCATTAACCACCACGGGTGGGTCTTGATAGGCAGCAAAAACGCGCTGGGAAGGATCTTGAACCCGCATCTGCAGCTTATTCTGCAGGCTGGTAGGAAGCTGTAAATCAATATGATTGACTTCACCTACTACCAATCTGGTATTTTGTGGCAGACTTAGAAAATTACGTACCTGCGGAGTCAGGCAGATAAATAAGAAGAGAAAGGATAAAATGATACCGATCAGGGGGCGAATTTTTTGATAGCGCTTCAAAAACTTCAAAAGTCTGTCCTCCTCATGCTTGTTCAGTAAAATTATTACCTCCCTGAGCCGCGAATATACGGTATAAAAATCTGAGCCTTATGAAAAACTAAGCACTAAAATCAGGATTTAACTGCGCCAGATAACACTTGACGTTGACTGACTAATAAAAAAATAATTTCTTGATTTTTTCTTGACTATATTTGACCTTGTATGTATAATAATAGTCAAAGATAGTTAAAAGGGAGGTTGATATTATGTTGATGCCATTTCGTAGACGTGAGGTAGCTGATCCTTTCTGGGGTATTGACTTGATGCGTGATTTCTTTAACGACAATTTGCCCACACCAATGAATCTCGACTTCCGCGCTGATATTAAAGAAAATGAAAACGAATATGTAATTGAAGCAGAAATGCCAGGAATTAATAAAGAACAGATTACGGTTGAATTCAGAGACCAAACCCTTACCATCAGTGCAGAACATGTGGATGAAAAGGACGAAGAGACGGAGAATTATATCCGTAGAGAACGCAGAAAAGGCAGTATGAGTCGCAGCTTTTATGTAGAAGATATTAATGCTGATGAGATTAAAGCCAGTTATGAAGATGGAATTCTAAAAGTTGTGCTGCCTAAACTTACACAAAGTGCTCCCAAAAACCATCAGATACCTATTGAATAAAACAGCCGAAGCTCTTCATCAAAAAAAGCCCCGTAAAAGAAGCGTTCACTTAGGGATTGAATGAAAAAATAAAGTGAACAGCTTCAAGCGGGGCAAAAAGATACCAGTCACATTTAAGCTTTGATGTGGCTGGTATCTTTATTATTTTATTTTGTATTATTTCCCACTGAAACTATAAATTCAGCCATGGTCATTGCATACTTCTTCTAATAATGTTCTAGATTTAGTGATTGCACTGTCATAACTTCCATTTACCACATCAAGCATTGCCCTCTC
>DUSB01000237.1 GCA_012840625.1 Syntrophomonadaceae bacterium | reverse complement strand
TCTTACATGGTATAGCATACAGGGGTTTTACCGCAATGATAAAGTCCTTTCCAGTCCCAGGGAAAAGATTTCAGGTCTTTTCAAATATTTGAAACATAAACAAATATGGGATAAATTTTCTGTTAATATAATAGTTAAGTAAGCTCATCTTTAAAGAGATTAGAGGCTGAATTTACAGAATATTCGGTTTTTTAGGGGGGTGGAGGGATAAAAGGTTTTAAAGCAAGGTTGGAGGGCAAGGGAGGAAAATGAGGGAAGGGGGCTTTTGTTAATGAACATGCTGGAACGATTTATCACTGAGGTGAAAACACTGCCACGGATGTTTTATAACACGGTAGAAAATTTTGGATCACACCCGGCACTAAAATTCAAGGTGGCCGGAAGCTACGTAACCATGGATTACCAGGGCTTTGCCAGTGTAGTGGAAAAAGCGGGAGCAGGACTACTAGCGCTTGGTCTGAACCAGGGTGATCGAGTCGGTTTAATGGCTCATACTTCAGAACGATGGGCATGGGCTGATTTTTCCATTCTAACTGCCGGTGGTATTACGGTTACGATTTATCCCACCTTATCGACCAATGAAACCAGAAACATTATTAATCATTGTGAGGCGCGTTTTTTATTTGCGGACAATGAAGAGATCGTCCTGCGGTTAAAAGAGGTATGGGATAGCATGCCAACTTTAGAAAAAATCATCGTTCTTGATCCCACTTATACCAGTAAGGATCCCGATGTAATTACCCTGGAGGATTTAATGGAACTGGGGGTCAGGCATCTGCAGCAGAATCCTGGGGCACATCAGCAGGCCTGGCAGGCATTGCAAGGGAGCGATGGATGCAGTATTATCTATACTTCAGGCACCACCGGGGATCTCAAGGGCAGTCTTCTCCGGCACGAAGAAATGATGGGAGCTCTGACCAGAAGTTTGCAGCATATGCTAGATGGAGGATATACACCCAGCTATAATGATGTAGCCTTTTCACTGTTACCGCTGGCCCATATCTGGGAGCGCAACAATTCTTACCTAGCCATGATTGCCCTGGGGGGGTGCATCGGTTTTGCTGAAAAACCCACTACCCTGATTCAGGATATTCAGATCATCAAGCCCACCTGGGTGCTGCTGGTGCCTCGACTGTGGGATCGCATATATTCTGGCTTTAAGGCTGTGTTTACCAGTACTCCAGAGGGCAAAAAGCTTTTTGAATGGGCCTATCAAGTAGGGGAAAAGGTCCTGGAACACCGTACACGTAGCGATGGAACCATTGATTTGACTGCTGATCCCACCATTGGTCTGGATGAGGATTTAAGCCGGGATTTCAAGCGGGCTGATGAAATGGTGTTCAGCCAGCTGCGGAATTTCCTGGGTGGAAGGCTTAAGATTCCATATTCTGGTGGGGGAATGCTTCCGGCCGAATTACACCGTAACTACCTGGTTCTTAATTTTCCCCTGTTGAATGGATGGGGCTTAACGGAGACTGCAGCAGGTATCAGTCATGGTTATCCCAATGCCACGAAAATTGGATGGCTATCCAAAATGGTACCCGGCGTGGAAGCCAGATTGGACACTGATGGTGAGATTTTAGTACGTGGTACCGGTGTGATTACAGAATATTATAAAAATCCTGAGGAAACAGCACTGGGCTTTACTGAGGATGGATGGCTTCGTACCGGTGATATCGGAGAATTTGATGAAAATGGATTTTTACGTATTGTGGATCGCAAAAAACATCTTATCGTACTGGACACCGGTAAAAATGTAGCGCCGGCTAAAATAGAAGCAAAATTTACCGATAGCAATTTTATTGAACAGATCGTCGTTATAGGTAATGATCGCAAGTATATCAGTGCTTTAGTGGTTCCAGCTTTTGATATAATCATTCCCATGATGAAAGAACAGGGATTTCATGTTGATGAAAGCAAACTGGTTTATGAGGAAGCACAGGGAATGACCACCTGTGTAGAAGTAGGGGAAGAGGTAATAGAGAATTCATTGGTACGTGAATTAATCGATGCTGAGATCAAACGGGTAAATCAACAGCTGGAAGATTACGAGAGTATCAAACGCTATACTATATTACCACGCAAGTTTTCGGAAGAAAGAGGCGAATTAACTCCTACCCTGAAAGTAAAAAATCAGGTGGTGTTTGAACATTATCAGGATGAAATTGAGGCTCTGTATGAGAACTAAGGGATGAAACAAGTAAAGAAGCCGGCATGTAAAATGTCGGCTTCTTTCAGATATTAATTGACCTCGCAGTAGCTTACACCTACCAGTCCCGGGCCTGTATGGACGCCCAGTGCAGGACTGATATCGGAAAAAATTATATTCTCAATATTGGGCAGGTTTTTAAGTTTTTCCAATACTTGTTTGGCTTCTTCCCGTGCTCCTCCATGCATAACAGCTAGCTGGATTTTCTTATCCCGGCAGGCCTCTTCAATAATTTCAACCAAACGCTGCAGGGATTTTTTCCTTCCCCTGGTCTTGCTGTAAGTGTAGTAGCGACCTTCTTCATTGACTGAAATAATGGGTTTAAAATGTAAAAATTCACCCAACAT
>DUSB01000236.1 GCA_012840625.1 Syntrophomonadaceae bacterium | reverse complement strand
CGCTCACGGCGCACCTTGGAGGTGGTTACTTCAACACCACAGCGATCACAGACAATCCCTTTATGTCTTACGCGCTTATATTTCCCGCAGTGACATTCCCAGTCTTTGGCAGGTCCAAATATTTTCTCACAAAACAGACCTTCCTTTTCCGGTCTTAAAGTTCGGTAATTGATGGTCTCAGGTTTTTTTACTTCGCCACTGCTCCAGGAGCGAATCTGTTCTGGAGAAGCCAGAGATATTCTAATACGCTCAAAATTGTTTACATCCAACAAGTTATTCTCTCCCTTCCAGAAATCAAATGCCTTTTGCATCAAGCACCGGGGATAACAGCACCCCCATGCTATGTCCATGGAAATTTTATTTGGCTTTCTTCAAGGTATCTTCTTTTTGTTCTTTATCCTCCACAGATTTTGATGCTTTAGAGGTCTTTTTATCTTTTTCCTCTTCCTTAGCCGCCTTGTTGGCTGTAGCATTACTAACGACGGCTATATCTGGAAGTTCCACGCCTAACTCCCTGGCCTTTTCTCTTTCATTGGCATCATAATCATAATCTTTTATAGCAATTTCCTGGTTGTCCTCTGACAGAATGCGTACATCCAGGGCCAAACTCTGCAGTTCTTTAACCAGAACCTTGAATCCCTCCGGAACACCGGGTTCTGGTATATTCTCACCTTTAACAATGGATTCGTACGTCTTAAGACGCCCGGAAACATCGTCAGATTTTACGGTTAGAATTTCCTGCAGCGTATAGGCAGCTCCATAAGCCTCCAACGCCCAGACTTCCATTTCGCCAAAACGCTGCCCGCCAAACTGGGCTTTGCCTCCCAGCGGTTGCTGTGTAACCAGCGAATAAGGACCAATGGAACGAGCATGAATCTTATCATCAACCAGATGAGCCAGCTTTAAGAAATAAGAATAGCCTACAGTTACTTCACTATCAAAGTATTCACCTGTACGGCCATCTCTAAGTCTTGCTTTGCCGTTCTCCGGCAAACCGGCCTGTTTGCGCAATTCAATAATATCCTCTTCGAAGGCTCCGTCAAAAACGGGTGTAGCGATATTAAAACCTAATTCATGAGCTACCCATCCCATATGACATTCAAGTACCTGACCAATGTTCATACGAGAAGGAACACCCAGCGGATTTAATACGATTTCTACTGGAGTTCCGTCCTCCAGAAAAGGCATGTCTTCTTCGGGCAGTACCCGGGAAATAACGCCCTTGTTACCATGCCGTCCTGCCATCTTGTCACCCTGAGATATTTTGCGTTTCTGGGCGATGTAGACCCGTACCAGACGGTTCACTCCCGGTGGAAGTTCGTCGCCATTCTCACGAGAAAATCGTTTTACAGCCACTACTTTGCCTGCTTCTCCATGCGGTACACGCAGAGACGAATCTCTTACTTCGCGAGCTTTTTCACCAAAGATAGCTCTGAGCAGGCGTTCCTCAGGAGTCAACTCGGTTTCCCCTTTAGGGGTCACTTTCCCCACCAGGATATCGTCCGGTCTTACTTCTGCTCCCACCCGAATAACACCCTGTTCATCCAGGTTTTTCAGCATGTCCTCGGAGACATTGGGGATGTCCCGGGTAATTTCTTCCGGACCTAATTTGGTATCTCTTGCTTCGCATTCATATTCTTCGATATGAATGGAGGTAAACACATCGTCTTTGACCAATCTTTCGGAAATTAGAATCGCGTCTTCATAATTGTAGCCTTCCCAGGTCATGTAGGCGACCAGCACGTTTTTGCCTAATGCCAGTTCACCATTATCAGTACTGGGACCATCAGCTATAATGGTATCGGTTTCAACCCTTTCCCCCACTTTTACAATAGGTTTCTGATTGTAGCACATACCCTGGTTGGAACGCACAAATTTCAAGATAGGATAGGTGCTGCTTGATCCATCGTCATTTTTAATTTCGATACGATCAGCACTAACCCGGCTAACTGTACCTGGTTTCTTCGCCACTACCACTGCTCCCGAATCCTTGGCACATTTATATTCCATACCTGTACCTACAATAGGAGCTTCTGCCTCAATAACGGGTACCGCCTGTCTCTGCATGTTAGCACCCATGAGTGCGCGGTTAGCATCATCGTTTTCCAGAAATGGAATCAAGGAGGTGGCCACACTAAACACCTGTTTAGGGGACACGTCCATAAAATCTACCTTTTCAATCGGTACTTCCAGAATCTCTTCCCGGTAGCGAGCCTCCACCCGGGGCTCTGAAAAATAGCCATTTTCATCTACCGGAGCATTGGCCTGAGCCACCACGAATTCTTCTTCCTCATCAGCAGAAAGATAAACAATCTCGTCGGTTACCCGGCCTGTTTTAGGATCTACTTTGCGATAAGGAGTCTCAATAAAACCGAAATCGTTGACTCGCCCATAGGTAGCCAGTGATCCTATCAAGCCAATGTTAGGACCTTCCGGTGTCTCGATGGGACAGATTCGTCCATAGTGAGAATGGTGTACGTCACGGACCTGAAAGCCCGCTCGTTCACGGGTAAGACCACCGGGTCCCAGTGCGCTGAGACGGCGCTTATGCGTTAGTTCAGCCAGGGGATTGGTTTGATCCATAAATTGTGACAGCTGTGAACTACCAAAAAATTCTTTGACAGCTGCAGTAATAGGGCGTATGTTAATCAATACCTGCGGAGTAAGCGTCTCCACATCATGAATACTCATACGCTCGCGAACCACACGTTCCATACGCACTAGACCGGTACGGAACTGGTTCTGTAAAAGTTCCCCAATGGAACGCAGACGGCGGTTACCCAGATGGTCGATTACATCGGTTTTGCCTTCGCCGTCAATAAGTTTTAAAATATAATTGATCGTGGCCACAATATCCTCAACGGTTAAATTGCGCGTTTCTATTGGAATGTCGAGCCCTAATTTTTTGTTGACTTTGTAACGACCAACCATAGCCATGTCATAACGTCTGGCATCGAAAAACAGATTGTTTAACAGCTGTTCGGCCGCATCCTCGGTGGCAATCTCACCAGGACGTAAGCGACGATAGAATTCAATCAGGGCTTCTTTTTTGTTGGTAGTAGTATCCTTTTCCAGCGTTTTCTCGATGGTTTGATGCCCATCATAGAGGGCTAAAATATCTTCGTTGCTTTCATAACCAATAGCCCGCAATAAAACGGTTACGGGTATTTTACGTGTTTTATCAATGCGTGTGTAGATAATCCCGGCGCTGTCCATTTCCAACTCAAACCAAGCGCCGCGGTTGGGAATAACAGTAGCTCCGAATAAACGATTACCTGAAACATCATAGCGCTCATTAAAATAGACACCCGGAGATTTAACCAGCTGGCTGACTACGACTCGCTCAGCCCCGTTGATAATAAAGGTGCCTTTTTCGGTCATGAGCGGCAGGTCACCCATATACACTTCAGATTCCTTAATTTCACCACTTTCTTTATCCGTAAGACGTACTCTTAGTTTGAGAGGAGCCTGGTAAGAAACGTCCCTCTCTTTACACTCCTGAACCGAATATTTAGGCTCACCCATACTGTAATCCAGGAAATCCAGTTCCAGGTGCCCTGTAAAGTCGGTAATTGGAAATACCTCCTCCAGAGCCGACTTCAGCCCTTCCTCCAGAAACCATTGATATGAACTCAATTGAATCTGAATGAGATTCGGAAGTTCAATGACTTCATCAATCTGAGAAAAACTGAGTCGTTTGGCGCGCCCGTATTGTTCCCAATGTGCCATTCAGTTCACCCCTTTTAAAAATTCCCAAAAGAGCGAAAAGCAAGGCCTAACCAAAAACCTCGCTTTTAAAATCAATCCTTCATTTACAAAACTCCACATGCAATCCTTGCCAATCTTAATACGGAATGGCAAGTGTTAATGATATCATAAGCTCTATATACAGTCAAGATATTTTCTGGTTTTTTTGTTTTTATTTTTCTTCCCACTCTTCAGGATTAATATCTTCCAGATCAATGTTTTCCAGGGAATAAACATCGGCAATCAGTTCATCGACCTTCCGCATACGATTAATAAAATAGAACAGGACCATCAATGCCCCCAGGGCTATGATAGTAATACCCAGTGTCATGCCATCAATAATGCTGCTGGCCAGCAGGGGAACATCATCGGGTAAGCCTTTATTTTTATTCAGGTTCTTCCACCAGAGCTGATTTTCACTGGCCTGGTCGGCACTATGCTGGCTAATATTGCCGGGAACGATTATGGAAAAGTCCAGACCCTGATTTTCTACCAGCTGTCTGAACAGGTTATCAGGTGAAGCCTGCACCACCCCGATTTCAACCTTACTGCTTAAAAATTTCTTATCTTCCTTTATAGTCAGGGGAAGATGATGCGGAAGCTGTTGATAGACGTGCCAATCAGGCACCTGCCTGGTGTATGTTATTGTGTCGCCCTTTTTATCTGCCTCCCAACCGTCCATCGATAAGTTGAGGGTGGCGGGGATCTGTACTTTTTCTACAATGACACCAGTTTCTTTCCATTCCCATAACCACACCGCATCGGCAGCACAGGCTGAACGGGGAAGTAGTAAAATCGTAGCCATCACCATGAACATCACGACACCGGTAGAGAAACGTACTCTCATGATATCATTTCCCTTCTTTTTACATTCTATACTTTATTCTATATCAAAATACCTTCAGCTACGATATAAATATGAGAATAAATGCCGGTTAATATTAACCGGCATTTAAAGTGTGATCTGCTTGTATTTGCTTAAAAGCTGAAATACGCTGGGCTTTATTCAACCTTAAAATAGCTGATGGCATTTTCCAGCTCATGTACCATCTTGTTGAGCACCGTCAGAGCGCTATTGATTTCCTCCAGACCCGCCATCTGTTTGGTAGCGAGGTCATTGATCACTACGGCTGTCTGCTTATTTTCTTCGGCCATCCTGGCGGTATCGGTAATAGAATAAAGGGTAGATTCTACACTGGCAGACATTTCCTGGCTGGCAGCAGACATTGCCTGCACCTGTTCACTGGCCACTTTAATGGCTGCCATGATGTTGCGGAAGGATTCTCCCGTTTCTTCCATAACCTCTAAGCCATTAGCCACCTCCTGGGTTCCTTCTTTCATAACCGTTACTGCTCGTTTTGCTTCCTCCTGAATCTGCTGGATCAATATAGCAATGCGTCGGGCAGCTTCTGAAGATTCCTCCGCCAGTTTACGTACTTCTTCGGCCACCACTGCAAATCCACGCCCCTGCTCACCGGCTCTGGCAGCTTCAATGGCGGCATTCAGTGCCAGTAAATTGGTTTGATCGGCTATGCTGGTGATAATTTCTACAATGGTGCCAATTTCCTCTGATTTATGGCCCAGTTCCTGTACCACCTGCGAAGAGCCATTAACAGTTTGCTGCATAACATGAAATTGCTCTACCGCAGAGTTGAGCTGTTTTTCACCTTCATTAGCACGCTCTGAGGCGGTTTGAGCGGAGCCTGAGACCTCCTGTGCATTGGCTGCCATCTGCTGTATGGCTCCCGACATGGTCTCAATATGCTGGTAGGCGGTATCGGTTGAACGGGCCTGAGCCACAGCATTCTCCTGCATCTGGCTGGCCTTATCTGTTAATTCCGTCATCATACGGGTGCTCTCGCTGGAAATATCTAATAATTGTGCACTGGAATCACTTACATTATTGCATAATTCATCCGCCTGCCTGATCAAGGTGGCAATTTTCTGGCTCATAGCATTGACCCTGGCTGCCAGTAAACCTATTTCATCATTAGCCCTCTGCTGCACTACCGTGGTTAAATCCCCTTCACTTACTTTTTCCACACCTTCACCAATACGGTTTAATGGCGCCCAGACCGTATAGCTGATAAACAGAGCAGCCAGAACCCCACCGGCAATAAATAAGAATGAAAATAAGATCATCCGCCCCCGAAAATGGGCAATTAAATCTTCATAAGGAGCAACAGGAACCCCTGCATACCATATACCAATAACCTCCCCCTGTGCATTAAGCAAAGGTTCATAAGCGGTTAAACAGCGGGTACCAACCACATCAGCCTCGCCCACATAACGCTGTCCCTTTTTTAAAACTGTTTCTTCTACCTCCGGGGAGACCGTGGTTCCTACCTGCCGTTCCCCATCAATCATTACATTGGTAGCTACACGCACATTGCCTTTAAAAAGGGTAATCTTATCTCCGGTAGCAGCGGCTATTTCATCGATGATTTCATTTTGCCCTTCTATCATGGTGTTGCCTTTGTATAATTGATTGTTACGGATATCCCACTCCCCGGGAAAAGCTCTGTCCAGCATCTGATATCCGGTGGTAAGATCAGATATAAGTTTCTCCTCGGCCAGACCAACCACATTGCCCTTCATTTCATATGTAGCATAAATCCCCATTAGCCCGGTAACCGCCATAATTATGAGCGTAAAAAAGACTATCATTCTTCTTTTAACGGGCATACGACGAGCTCTAAGCTCCAGTTTCTGTATCACCAAGCTTCCCCCCTTTTTATTCCGATTAATGCTAGAAATATCTGCATTTCTCTTTTTTTCCATAATATATATATGTTAGGATTGCTCGGTTAAAAGGTCAAGGAAACTTTATTAAAATAAGTAATTTATTGAATTAAAGAAAGCCCCGGGAAATAATATGCTCCCCCTTTTGTCGCCAGACGTTTTATTTCTTCGCCTGTCAACCTGGGGGAGCATCTTATTTCCCGGGGCTTTTTATGGTATTACTATTTAAGTTCTACGCTGGCGCCTGCTTCTTCAAGCTTAGCTTTAATTTCTTCCGCTTCTTCTTTGCTGACTTTTTCTTTAACCGGTTTGGGGGCCTCATCAACAACTGCTTTGGCATCTTTCAGACCCAGGCCGGTAATCTCTCTGACCACTTTAATAACTTCAATTTTCTTCTCGCCAATGCCAGTCAGGATTACATCAAATTCAGTTTTTTCTTCTGCAGCAGGTTCATCAGCGGCTGCAGGAGCAACAGCCACTGCAGCAGGTGCAGCAGCACTTACGCCAAATTCTTCTTCAAAAGCCTTTACCAATTCGGAAAGCTCTAAAACTGTCATTTCTTTAACAATATCAATCACTTCTTGAATTTTGCTCATTAAAATAAACCTCCTATTTCATTTCAAATTGCTGGCCTTAACCAGCTGCTTTTAGTTCTCTGACCTGGTCGAGCACCCGAACCAAGCCTGTCAGGTTGGCGTTTAACACATATACTAAAGAGCTGATGGGTGCCTGCATGGTTCCAGCTACCTGAGCCAGCAGCTGCTCTCTGGATGGTAGTTCAGCCAGATCTTTTACTTTATCTGCTTGAATGACCTGTCCTTCAAGAATTCCAACTTTGATTTCCAGTTCTTTATGACCTTTGCTGAAATCAAACAATGCCTTGGCAGGCCCGACCGGATCTTCTGTACTGAACAATACCGCATTAGGACCAGTAATCTGCTCTTTTAGGTCCTCAAAACCGCTTTGTTCCAAGGCAAAACCTAGCATAGTGTTTTTTATAATTTTATACTCCACACCGGGAGCCCGCAGACTGTTGCGCAGTTCAGTCATTTCCTTAACCGTTAAACCTCTATAGTTAGTAAATACTACCAGCATTGCCTCATCAAGCTTTTGTTTTACTTCGGCAACGATTTGCTTTTTTTCCTCCATCCTGGGCATACTTTCACCCCCCTTTTATGCCGGGTAAATGATCCTACCAATGAAAAAACCTCTGCGGACAAACCTACAGAGGCATATTCTATACGGCCCTTCACAGGGACTTCATATCATGATAAACCTCGGCAGGCATGATTAAGGCTTTACGCCACCGGCTGTCTACAGTTTTAATTTTCAATTGCCATATTAGTTTACCGCTTCGTTGTTATTAACGCAAGCGGATTGATTTTAATACCTGGACTCATGGTCGAGGAAATCACCATCGTACGAATATATTGTCCTTTAGCAGCAGCTGGCCTTGCTCGCACCAGAGCATCGGTAAAAGCAGCTAGATTGTCCAGCAGCTGCTGTTCATCAAAAGAAATTTTCCCTATGGGAGCATGAACAATGGCTGCTTTATCAGTACGGTATTCTATTCTACCGGCTTTTAATTCCTTCACGGTTTTCTCAATATCAAAGGTAACGGTTCCTGCTTTAGGATTGGGCATTAAACCTCTGGGGCCTAAAATCTTACCCAGTTTTCCTACTACGCTCATCATATCTGGTGTCGCTACCGCTACATCAAAATCTAACCAGCCACTCTGGATTTTTTCGGCCAGTTCTTCCCCGCCTACATAGTCAGCACCTGCTTGTTCGGCTTCCTGGATTTTCTCTCCTTTGGCAAAAACTAACACTACCCGTTTTTTCCCGGTACCATGGGGCAGAGCAACGGTACCTCTAACCTGCTGATCTGCATGCCGTGGATCAACTCCCAGGCGAACATGGACTTCTACGGTTTCATCAAATTTGGCGCTGGCAACTTCTTTAAGCAGACTGACGGCTTCATCCGGCTCATAGAATTTATGCCGGTCAATTTTACTTATGGCCTCCTGATAGGCTTTGCCTCTTTTCATCATTAATACCTCCTTGTGGTAATACGGATTATATATCCTCCCACATAATCTGCTGGTATGAGTTAATCTACCACTTCAATGCCCATGCTGCGCGCAGTTCCTTCCACCATTCGTACCGCGGCATCGATATCTGCTGCATTGAGGTCTTTTTTCTTCATCTCAGCAATTTCCACTAATTTAGCACGTTTAACCTTGGCTACTTTATGGACATTGGGTTCACCCGAACCTTTATCTATATTGGCTGCTTTTTTAAGTAAGTCAGATGCTGGGGGTGATTTTAGAATAAAAGAAAAAGATCGGTCTTCGTACACTGTTATTTCGACTGGAACAATAAAACCAGCCTGATTTTGTGTTTTAGCATTGTACTCTTTACAAAAACCCATTATGTTAACACTGTACTGACCCAACGCCGGGCCAACAGGTGGTGCCGGGGTTGCTTTTCCCGCTTCTATTTGCAAAGAGATCTTACCTATCACCTTTTTAGCCATTCTTACACCTCCTTAAAGTTTTTCTATTTGTTCATAATCCAATTCCACAGGTGTCTCCCTGCCAAACATGGATATGTTCACACGTATTTTGCCCCGATCAGGCAAAAGTTCTTTAACCACACCTTCAAAGTTCTCAAAGGGTCCATTTTTAACGCGGATACTTTCTCCGATTTCGATGTCGATAATCTTGGTTTTCTGTTCTACCAATCCCATCTGCTGTAGGATCTTATCGACTTCTTCATCCTGTAAAGGAATCGGTTTGGTACCATTACCAACAAAGCCTGTAACACCTGGTGTATGATGGACTACATACCAGGATTCATCATCCAAAATCATGTTTACAAAAGCATACCCCGGGAAAATACGTTTATTGGTGACCTTTTTCTTGCCCCCCTTAAATTCTACTTCCTGTTCTTCGGGGACAATAACCTGAAAAATCTTGTCCTGCATACCCATAGATTCTACACGTTTGGTCAGGTCTACTTTAATCTTATTCTCATAACCCGAGTAGGTATGAACAACATACCATTCACCTTTTTTCTCCATGCTTTCCTCAACAGGCTCTGTAGATTGATTGCGCTGTTCCAATTGCTCATTATTGCTAATTGGAACCACCTCCTCCTTTACGCAAAGGCTTCAAAAAGTTTCTTAAGTAGCCATGACAGCCCGCTATCAAACAACCAGATGATAAGTGCTACTAAAGCAACGGTAAATAATACCACACCCGTATAACCGACCGTCTGCCGGCGGGTCGGCCAATGTACTTTTTTCAGTTCACTGTATACGCCAGAAAAAAAGTCTTTGGTGTTTTCCCACCACAATTTTACTTTGCTTTCATTTTTTGCCGGGGTATTACTTTTGGCCAATCTATTCACGCCCCCAGTTTACTTAATCTCACGATGTAGTGTATGAGTATTGCAGAATTTACAATACTTTTTCACTTCAAATCTATCGGTGTTCTTCTTCTTATCTTTAGTAGTCATATAATTACGTTGCTTGCACTCGGTACACGCTAAAGTGATTGCTACCCGCACGATGACACCTCCATCCTATGCAAAAAAATCCTACAATACTCTAGCACATCGTTATTATTGAGTCAATAGAATGTCCTGGCAGCCCCCTGCGCCTGGAAGACCTGAAGGGCTGCCATTTCATAGCTGCTTCATTCCGATATCAAGCATATGATTTAGTCATCAAGTAATGCACTAACCACTCCCGCACCTACAGTTCTGCCGCCTTCACGAATCGCAAAGCGCAGTCCTTCTTCTATGGCGATGGGGGTAATCAGTTTGATTTCCATTTCAATGTTGTCCCCGGGCATAACCATTTCTACGCCTTCAGGCAGTTCAATTACCCCGGTAACGTCAGTCGTACGGAAGTAAAACTGTGGTCTGTAACCGCTAAAGAACGGGGTGTGTCTGCCGCCTTCTTCTTTGGTTAATACGTATACCTGACCTTTAAAGTGGGTTAATGGCTTGATGCTGCCTGGCTGGGCTAATACCATACCTCTTTCTACGTCTTTGCGTTCTACCCCTCTTAAAAGAGTGCCTATGTTGTCACCTGCTTCAGCATAGTCCAGCAATTTCCGGAACATCTCTACGCCGGTTACAACTTTCTTTACAATCTCTTCTCGCATGCCGACGATCTCTACTTCATCACCGACTTTTACCGTGCCTCTCTCAACACGACCGGTTACTACTGTGCCGCGGCCGGTAATGGTGAACACGTCTTCGATGGGCATCAAAAACGGCAAATCGGTGGCACGCTCTGGTAGAGGAATATAGCTGTCTACTGCATCCATCAGTTCCCAGATCTTACCACACCATTCGCATTCTCTGCTGCCGCAGCCGCATTCCAGGGCTTTTAAGGCGCTGCCCTTGATCACAGGAATCTCATCGCCGGGAAATTCGTATTCATTTAAGAGTTCTCTGATTTCCATCTCTACCAGTT
>DUSB01000235.1 GCA_012840625.1 Syntrophomonadaceae bacterium | reverse complement strand
GGTAGGGGCTTGCACCCATCCCCGAAGAAAGGTCGTTTCCTATTAAGTTAAATTCATATTAGCACTATAATGACTCGGGGTCAATATTTTACAATATCTTTAAACTGTGGATGGCTTGATCCATGTTCTTTGCACCAAAAATATAGGATCCTGCTACCAGAACATCAGCCCCTGCCTCCACCACCGCTTGACCGGTTTCTTCGTTAATCCCACCGTCTATTTCAATCTGTGCCGATGAGGAACGTTCCTGTAGCATCAAAGCCAGCCTTTTTGTTTTATCAATGATGCCAGGGATAAACTTCTGCCCTCCAAATCCGGGATTGACACTCATAAGTAAAACAAGATCGAGATCATCTAATAGCTCTTCTATCGTATGTATTGAAGTAGCCGGATTCAATGCCACCCCTGCCTGAATTCCACTGCTTTTAATAAGGGTTAAAACCCGGTGCAGGTGCGTACAGGCTTCACTATGAACCGAAATAAGATCTGCACCAGCTTCTATGAAGGCAGGTATCAGATTTTCGGGTTTTTCGATCATCAAATGCACATCAAAAAACAGGGAGCTGTGTTTGCGGATGTCAGCCACCACCTGAGGTCCAATGGTTAAATTAGGTACAAACTGCCCATCCATCACATCGATATGTATCCAATCTGCACCCGCTTCTTCCAAGCGGACTGTTTCGTATGCAAGTTTGGCAAAATCAGCTGATAAAATAGAAGGCGCTACCGTTACCATCAATACGTTCTCTCCTTTTCCTGAACCTCTTCCAGCATAGATAGATAATGTTTATAGCGTAAAGGGAAAATATCTCCCCGCTCTACTGCCGCTTTTACTCCACACTGCCGCTCTTTGTGGTGCAAACAGTCATTAAAAAGACATTCCTCTGCATGGGGATAAAAATCAGCAAAATGCAAACGGAGTTCACTGGACTTCATGGGCGGCAGCCCCAGGAGGCTAAAACCTGGACTATCTACGATCCAGCCTCCTTCTGCCAGAGGATATAATTCGACATGCCGGGTAGTATGCTTTCCCTTGCCCAGTTTTTTACTCACTTCACCAATTGGTGCGTGGCAGGATTGGTGTAATTCATTTAACAGACTTGATTTGCCAACACCGGAGGGGCCTGCCATAACAGCTATTTCATTTTGAATATGCTGACGCAATTGGTCCAGTCCGACTTTTTTCTTAGTGGAAGTACGTATAAGCTGGTAGCCTATCCGAGGATAATAATCCAATATAATATCAACCCGGTCATTGGTGGGCAGATCATTTTTGTTGATAATGATACTGGTTTTTAAACCATGGTAAGAACCCAGCACCAATAAACGATCCAAGAGGTTTAGATCAGGGCGTGGTTCTTCTTGAGACATAACAATAAGCAGCAAACTTATGTTGGCAACCCGGGGACGAATGAGCTCGTTTTTTCTTGGCAGCACCTCTTCCAAAATGCCATTTTCCTCATCCAGCGGAGTATACAGTACTTTATCACCGCATAGTATTCGCTGTTTAATTTTCCCCCGTAATTTGCAAACATAAATCTTTTGGCTATCGCTATCCTGGACGTAATAAAACCCCCCCAGGGCCTTTAACACCAGCCCTTTGTTCTCCTTTCTACGCATCCTTCACCTCCCACAGTTAATACATTAGAGTTTATAACTTCTGTACGCATTACCATTTAAGAAGACCTGCACAGTGCCGCTACCCACATGATTTAAAGTAATATAAATTCGATCACCGCCCTGACGAATTTCATTATAAATTTCCCTTTCCCCGCGGGCATCGCTTACTTTGATAACCACCCGGTAGTAATCCTGATCAGATGGTAAAGTAAAGTCAATCGTTTTGGTCTGGGTGGTAGGGCCAGGTCCTGTACTGACAACCACATTGATTGAACTACCTTCTTCAACCAGTACACCCGGCTCAACACCTTGAGCCATAATTTGGCCCTCATAATATTGATTACTGCTCTGTTTGCTTACACTTCCCAGCACCAGTTTCTGGTCGGCCAGCTTGGTTCGAGCAGCATCCAGGTAAAGTCCACGTAAATCAGGTACCGAACAGCGGTTGGGCTGTTTACCCTTACTAATCACAACATCAACACTGGTACCTGCCTGTACAGTTGCACCCGCACTAGGTTTTTGTGAAATGATGATTCCTTCAGCATATCTGTCATCATAGCTTTCCTTAACATCACCCAGGTTTAACCCTTTCTCACTTAAGCGATAGCTAGCATCCTTCACATCAATCCCGGTTATGTTAGGAACTTTAACCTCTTTATTCCCTTTGCTCACCACAACTTGAATTTCGCGACCTTTTTTAACCTTTCGACCCTTACCTGGTTCCTGAGAGATAATTTCGTCTTTTTCAAATTCATCGCTGAATTCATAATCTTTAATCCGCAGCACCAGTCCTAGATCATCTAATTCATCACGGGCATCTTTGATATTCATACCCTGGAGGTCAGGAACAACTACTTCGTTACCAAAAAGAGATCCCCCCAGCACAAACAAAATTCCCGAAAGAAGACCAAGGATAGCGATTGTCAGAATGGCAATGGTACGAGGATTGAGCTTCTTCTTCCTGCCACCAGTCGGGTTTTCTTCCTCATTATCCTGTATGGGAGGCATAACCATGGTTTGATCATTTCGCCTGTAATTTG
Source organism: Syntrophomonadaceae bacterium (assembly GCA_012840625.1). Taxonomy (GTDB): domain Bacteria; phylum Bacillota; class Syntrophomonadia; order Syntrophomonadales; family Syntrophomonadaceae; genus DUSB01. Next base: position 31 of record DUSB01000235.1, on the reverse strand, counting down.
AATATGTAAAGGTATGTAGATTCAACAGGGC
>DUSB01000234.1 GCA_012840625.1 Syntrophomonadaceae bacterium | reverse complement strand
GTGTAACCGTTACAATGCGGCCATCTTTGACATGTGCTTTCAAATGGCAGCGAGAAGTGCAGTTGACAGTACAAACCGCATGGGAATATGTAACACCATCATCAACTAGGCCTTCTGCCATAACACGTTGGGGATTAAGAGGCGATTCACCAAAGCCCATAGAGCTTATAATTGTAACTGCCCCTACACCCTTAATAAAAGTACGACGTGATACCTTGGGCCCCTTAATTGGGTCAAATGTCGAATCTTTACTATCCTTACTCATAAATACCCTCCTTTTTAAAAGGTATCATAACAAGAATCGTTTTTTAGTACTACACAACCTTGTGCATACACCAAACAGGGGGACGTTCTTTTTGTTTGGTGTAAGGTGTAAGCAAACAAAAAGAACGTCCCCCTGTTTGGTGTTTACTACAGACGCTCTGCGAGCAACTGTATACTCTGCACCAGTTTAAACAAAGACTCCATTACCTTAAGCTCCTCTACTTTATCGGCCTGTTCACTTTGCAGACATTCCGCCACCTTCTCACCCAGATGGCGGCTGTTGACCGCGGTAGTAAGGGTACTATACAGCTTAATATCCCCACCGGTCTTGAGCCTGAGCAAACAGCCCCGCTTCTTCTTTTCCCCGTCCAGACCTTTAATATAATCCAGATCCACATAACCGTAGACCGCATCATTATCGGTAACTACCTGGCGCATCTTCAGAGGAATAAAAACCCGCCCGCCCAGATAAACAGGCAGAATACCGCCACGATTCAAAAACTCCCTTAAATGCTTTTTCTGCGCCATAAGATCCACCGCATATATCCCTGCCAGGGCAGATAAGACCGCCTTTATTCCCCTCATATCCTGCAAAACTTCACCTGAATTAAGCCATAGTTCAGTGGCATTTCCTCTATCCGTATATACCGGCCGAAGCACAATCACCTCGTCCCGAAACTGTTCCACTTTAACCCTTACCATATCTCCATGCCCCCTTCTTTTCGCCGCCGGTTCCATAATATAGAAAAAACAGCAGCTTTCTCTTTTCCTAAATATTAACATAGGCTGGAGATAAATAGAACATATGTTCCCTTTTTTAGGCCATGATTTCCCCACCACATTTTGTCCGAATAATTAATTCTGCGAACAAATCCAGGCCTTTAACCGGTGAGAATTAAATATCCCCTGGCAGAGTTTTGTAAGAAGACCCTTTTCCCCCTGCCCCCCTCCTTCAAACCCAGTTACGCCTTTTTTCTCTCCTCCAAACTTCAGTTAAGCGAAAATTCTCCCTCCCGGATAGCAGCAAAATGATTACCCCGTTTTTCCCTTCCTCAACCCCGCCCCGTACAATGAAATTCAGAACCAGACCCTGGTTCTAATTCAAATCAGGAGGTGAAATTATATGCCAGCATCAGCCACCCCCATCAGCAGTGATCTCATTCTGGTACTCGACAATGGACTGGGTCCATCAGGCCGGCAGCTGACCAGAAGCCGCCGCTACAGCCAGGTCAAAACCGGCGCCAGCGATGACGATGTCTACGCCGTAGCCCAGGCTCTCAGCGATCTGCAGACCCTGCCTATCATCTCGATTCAGCGCCGCAACACCGTAGAAATTGAAGCATCCCAGCCCTAATCACTGTCGAACCCTAACCCAGCGGAGGCAGCTGCCTCCGCCCTATTTAAAAAGAAAGGAGGATCCGCATGAATAAGGTATTGGAAATGTCCTTTTCCACTGAGCTGGGCCGTACCCAGCGAATCCGCGTCTATGATGCCCGTGAAGACCTGACCCCGGCAGAAATTGGCTCCACCATGGATGAAATCATCGCCCGCAACATCTTTTCCAGCTCCGGCGGCCAGATAACCGGCAAAGTAAGTGCCCGCCTAGTCACCACCACCGTTGAAGAATTCGACCTAGTCTGATTACAGAGCATTATCCGCTATAGCACTGGAGCCGGGGTGGACTAATCCCACCCCGGCTCCTCTTTTGTAACAGCATCCCTATGAAAGGAGGATACAGCATGGATGAACTGATGCAGCTCATCGGCAACGTTGGCTTCCCCATCGCCGTCAGTGCCTACCTGCTCATCCGCATCGAAGGGCGCCTGATGGAACTCAACAGCGCCATTATTGAACTTCGTGAAGCCATCATTTCCTGCTTCCGACCGCTATAAAAAAGCATGGGGCTGTCTGCAAGTTCTCCAGACAGCCCCATTGCCCCAAACACCCAGGCGTTCAAACAAAAAGAACATCCCCCTGTTTATACCGTATTCCTC
>DUSB01000233.1 GCA_012840625.1 Syntrophomonadaceae bacterium | reverse complement strand
TTTATGCCCCTGCCTCCTTATATTAATCGTCCGGCGGAAGTACAGGATACTGATCGCTATCAGACTGTTTATGCCCAGGTGAATGGTTCGGCAGCGGCCCCTACTGCCGGGCTGCATTTTACCAGCTCCTTGCTGGAAGAGCTGCAGCAACAGGGGGTACAGATTGCCAGTATCCTGCTGCACGTAGGATTGGGGACTTTTCGCCCTGTGAACAGTCATGATATTCGTCAGCATCGGATGCATCGTGAATTTTATCAGATGGATCAAACTACCGCCAATCTTTTAAACCGAAGCAAACAGCAGGGGAAAAAAATTATTGCAGTAGGCACAACAGTAGTCAGAACACTTGAAACCATATATAATGAGCAAAGTGGTTTTCGTGCCGAGCATGGTGAAACCGATATATTTATTTACCCGGGCTATACTTTTCAGGCCGTTGATGGTCTGGTGACCAATTTTCATCTGCCGGCCTCTTCTTTAATCATGCTGGTGTCTGCTTTTGCAGGTTTTGCCAATACCATGGCTGCTTATCAGCATGCTGTAGAAGCAGAATATCGCTTTTTTAGCTATGGGGATGCCATGCTGATTCTTTAATTGGGGAGGGCAACTTCATTGTTTCAATTTCGCACCATTAAAAAAGATAGCAGCAGTCAGGCACGTTTGGGTGAATTAAGCACTTGGCATGGCAGTATTGAAACCCCGATTTTTATGCCGGTTGGAACCCAGGCCACCGTAAAAACACTAACCCCGCATGAGCTTGAGGAAATAGGAGCAGGAATCATTCTTGCCAATACCTATCATTTGTACCTCAGGCCTGGCGCTGATCTGGTGGCAAAAGCTTCCGGTCTGCATTCTTTTATGGGGTGGGAGCGGGGGATTCTTACCGACAGTGGAGGTTTTCAGGTATTTAGTCTGGCAAAATTGCGTAAAATCTCAGATGAAGGGGTAGAGTTTAGTTCTCACATTGATGGATCCCAACATTATTTCACTCCGGAGAAAGTAATGGCGATCCAGCAGCAATTGGGTGCGGATATTGCTATGTGTTTTGATGAATGTGCACCCTATCCCTGCAGCTATGAAGAGGCAGAAAAAGCCGTACAGCGCACCAGCCTGTGGGCAGCCCGTTGCCGGGAGTCACACCAGCGGGAGGATCAGGCTTTGTTTGGGATTGTTCAGGGCAATGTTTTTCCGGATTTGCGTGAGCGTAGTGCCAGGGATATTACCCGTCTGAATTTCCCGGGCTATGCCATCGGAGGCCTCAGCGTTGGGGAGCCCAAGGATGAGATGTATGCTATCCTGGATCTTACCGATGAGCATTTTCCGGCTGATAAACCACGTTACTTGATGGGCGTAGGGGAGCCGGAAGATCTTATTGAAGGCGTTAAACGGGGTATCGACATGTTTGACTGTGTCTTGCCTACCCGTCTGGCACGCCACGGAACGGCCTATACCCATGAGGGAAAAATAACCGTTCGCAATGCTGGTTATGCACAAGATTTCAGGCCTATCGACGAAGAGTGCGATTGTTATGTTTGCCAGCACTTCAGTCGGGCGTATATAAGGCATTTGATCAAAGCAGAGGAAATGCTGGCGGCTCGTTTGCTCAGCTATCATAATGTATATTTTCTTATTCATCTTATGAAGAAGATTAGAGAGGCTATCCAGCAGGATAGATTTTTAAGCTTTAGTCAGCAATTTTACCAGCATTACAAGTTTTAACAAAAGGATTTTCTTCCAGCTTGGAGAAGATAAATAGAGTTATAGATAAACAAGGAGGGATATTGTGCAAGGACAACAGGGATGGATTTCACTGCTTATTTACTTTGGCGTGTTTATTCTGCTTTTTTGGCTGCTGATTATTTACCCCCGTAAAAAGCAGGAGAAAAAACATCAGGAGATCGTAGAGGCTCTCAAACGTGGTGATAAAGTTGTTACCATCGGTGGTATTCGCGGTGAGGTAGCCAAAGTAAAGGATGATACCATCATAATTAGAGTTGCTGATAATGTGGAACTGGAGTTTTTAAAAACTGCTATTGGCTACAAGGAAGATAATCAATAGTGCTTACCATTCAGGATATTAAAGATGACCCCATTATTAATGCCTTTATTGTAAAGGGCAATCAGCATTTGGGTGTAATGGGGTTTACAGATCATGGAAAACTGCATACTTCGCTCGTTTCGGCACTCAGTCAGAAAATTTTGCTGGATCTCGGTTATGATCACCGGACAGCAGAATTAGCTGCTATTGCCGGGTACATGCATGATATCGGCAACGTTATTAACCGCAGCGGACACAGTCAGAGCGGTGCTTTGATGGCACTATCTATTTTAACCCACATGGGTATGGATCCAGCGGAAATAGCTATTATTTCCGCTGCTATCGGCAACCATGATGAGGGGAATGGTCAACCGATCCATGTTGTAGCCGCCGCCTTGATTCTGGCCGATAAATCTCATGTACATCGTAACCGGGTGCGCAACACAGAAATGGTATCCTTTGAAATCCATGATCGTGTTAACTATGCGGTAGAATCTTCCCGCTTACTTATCGATGCTGCCGAAGGCCTGATTACGATGAATCTAACCATTGATATCACCATTTGCCCGGTGATGGAGTATTTTGAAATTTTCTTGAGCCGCATGCTGATGTGCCGGCGAGCCGCCGAATTTTTGGACTGCAAGTTTTCCTTAATAATAAACGGTGTTCCTTTCCTATAGAGAGGTGCTCCAGGCATGAATATATTATTGTTGTTGGAAGGAGGACAAACTGGTGCAAAAAAATACCAGTATCGCAGTAGTGTTAATTGTTGTCCTGGTTTTAGGAACATTGGGCTACTTTTTAAAGGACCCTATTAAAGACAATTTAACACTGGGCCTGGACTTACAGGGCGGCCTGCATGTGGTCTTACAGGCCAAGGAAAAGCCTGGGCAAGCAGTTACTGATGATACCTTACAAAAATCCATCGGTGTTTTGCGTGAACGCGTTGACAATCTCGGTGTCACAGAGCCTAATATTTATCCACAGGGGTCGGATCGTATCGTCCTCGAGTTAGCCGGGGTAGAAGATCCTGAAAAAGCTGTTGATATGATAAAAAATACCGCCCAGTTGGAGTTCTGGGATGAAGAGGGCAATGTTCTGCTTACGGGTAAAAACCTGAAAGATGCACAGGCTACTTCTAACCAGGATGGAAGCTTTTCTGTTGCCCTGGAATTTGACAAAGAGGGTGCCAAATTATTTGGCGAGGCTACCAAAAACAACCTGGACAAGCCTATTGCTATCGTAATTGATGAGAATATCATCAGCGCACCGGTGGTACAGGCTCATATTACCAATGGCCGGGCAGAAATTACCGGGAATTTTACTTCTGAGGAGGCCAATAATCTGGCCGTACTACTCCGTTCTGGTGCCTTGCCGGTTTCATTTGAAATTATGGAAAAGCGCACCGTTGGTCCCACTCTGGGAGCTGATTCTCTTAACAAGAGTGTAAAGGCAGCTCTGGTTGGACTCCTTGCTATACTGATCTTTATGATCGGTTATTACCGCTTGCCGGGTTTCATTGCTGACTTATCGCTTATACTTTACGGTATTCTGGTGCTGGGAACTATGGCGGTTCTGGGGGCGGTATTGACCTTACCAGGCATAGCAGGATTTGCGTTGTCCATAGGGATGGCAGTCGATGCCAATGTTATTATTTATGAGCGAGTCAAAGAAGAATTACGTAATGGCAAAACACTTAAATCAGCGATTGAGGCTGGTTTTAAACATGCATATTGGACCATTCTTGATGCCAACTTAACTACCCTGATTACCGCCGGGGTTTTAATGTATTTTGGCTCCGGTCCTATCAAAGGATTTGCTGTTACCCTCTCCATCGGCATCATTGCTAGCGTATTGATAGCATTGACCTTTACTCGCTACATGATGATGCTGTTTTCCAATATTACCGACAGTCAGAAAATGTACGGGATATGAAGGAGGGTAGAACATGCAGATCATTGAAAAGCGGAAAATATTTTATATAATTTCCTTAATTATCATTATACCCGGGATCGTTTCCCTATTTGTACAGGGATTGAACCTGGGAATCGACTTCAAAGGCGGCTCTCTGTTGCATTACAAAATAGATGCTGCTGTATCAGCTCCTGATGTCCGTCATGCTCTGACCGAATTGGATATGAGTAAAGGTATTGAAGTACAGAAGAGCGGGGACGAGTTTTATATCCGCACTCCCGAATTAAATCAGGAACAGACCCAAGCTGTAACCCAGAAGCTCAATGACAGCTTTAAAAATGTTGAATTACTGGGAGCCGAAAGTGTTGGTGCTACCATCGGTAAAGAGATTACCCGCGATGCTTTCCTGTCGGTACTGATTGCGTGTGTATTGATACTCTTATATATTACCGTTCGTTTCGAGTTTACCTTCGGTTTGGCGGCGGTTATGGCTCTGCTGCATGATGTTATGGTTGTGCTGGGTATTTTTTCAATCTTCCAGTGGGAAGTGAACAGTGCCTTTATTGCAGCGATTTTGACTGTAGTAGGTTATTCTATTAACGATACCATCGTTATTTTTGACCGCATACGTGAAAATCTCCGTATGAAGCGGCGTGAAGACCGACCTACGTTGATCAATCGCAGTATTATGCAGACCATGAACCGTTCCATTAATACGGTATTAACGACTATGCTGCCTTTGATTACCTTGATGCTTTTTGGCGGGGCCAGCATTAAAATATTTGTCTTAACCATGCTGATCGGCTTTGTTTGTGGTACCTATTCATCTATTTTTATTGCCAGCCCGCTCTGGTACGAAATGAAAACCCGTGCTGCATAATCATCGTTAAGCAAAAGCCTCCTTGTTCAGGGAGGCTTTTTTGCTGCAAGCGCTTGATGCCAAAATAAAATAATCACCTGACAGAATTTCGTCTTCAATCCACAAAATATGAAAGGGTTTTTATTTTAAAGACAGAATATCTTAGAGAAAGCTTATTATAGGAAGGGTGATCCTGATGTCGGCTTATTTATTTTTGGCTATTATATTCGCAATTATAGCAATTATTTTCGTTCTGCAGAACACCATCCCGGTAACCGTTTGTTTTTTGCACTGGGTTTCTCCTGAGATATCGCTGGCAGTGGTGGTATTAATTGCAGTCTGTGCCGGAGCCTTAATTACCTTTCTGATAGATAGTTATCGCGCTTTCAAAACCGGACAGAAGATGAAAGAACTTATCGCTCAGAACAAAAAAATGCAAAGAGAAATCCAATCTCTTAAGAGCAGCAAGGAAAAAAGCAAACCCGAAAAAAAGCCCGAAAAAGAGGATGAAAAACCTGCTTTTAAAGCCACTGGTTTGCTTAAAAAATAAGAGCCTTGATGCTATAATCTGTATAATAGCTTTTCGTTTGTTTTCATCAAGCCTATGACCTGGTTGGGTCACAGGCTTTTATTCATTCATGCTGTAGCAGGCAGCCAAGCTTGACAACGGAACATAACAACTAAAGGAGCGGTATATTGGAGATTATCACCTCACACAATGCACTTGATTTTGATGGGCTGGCCAGTATGGTGGCCGCCAATAAGTTATATCCCCAGGCGATAAAAGTTTTTTCCGGCAATTTATCCCGTCATGTAAAGCGCTTTATGGCTTTATACAAGGACTTTCTGGTGATCAAATCGATAAAAGAAATCGATCTGGAACAGGTGAAGCGGGTGATTGTGGTTGATACAGCCGATGTCAAACGCCTAGCCCGGATGCAGACACTTTTTGAACGCAGTGACCTGGATATTCATATTTATGACCATCATCCCCCCACGCCGGGAGATCTGCATGGCTCTATTCATGAGGTGCACAAAGTAGGTGCTAACACTACCATCCTGGTGGAAAAGATCATTGAGCAGGGAATAGAAATCAGCTCTTTTGAGGCCACTATATTAGCGCTGGGAATTTATGCGGATACCGGCAGTTTGCTTTTTCAATCCACCACCGCCCGTGATGCTTATGTGGTATCTTATCTGCTGGATAAAGGGGCCAATCTGGAAGTCGTGGCCAGCTTTATGGAGAAGAGTTTTTCCGAAGAGCAGATGCATCTGCTGCAGGATCTGCTGGAAACCGCACGCCATTATACCATTAATCAGGTAGATGTTTTGCTGGCATATTATGATGGAGATCATTTTATTGGCGGCCTGGACGCAGTAACCTATCAGCTCCTGGAAAAGGAGAATTGCAGTGCAGTGTTTGTATTGGCCCGCATGGAAGGGAAGATTAACATAGTAGGCCGCAGCCGCAGTAATGAAATTCGTGTTAATGAGGTACTGGCTGCTTTTGGTGGCCGCGGGCATGATAAAGCTGCCTCAGCCATTGTGAAAAAGAAAGACCTTCAGGAGGTGGAGGCACTTTTATTACAGCAGATTGAGTCTGTTATCCGGCCTCCCGTAGTGGCCAGAGATATTATGTCATCTCCGGTTAAAACCATCACCGAGGATTTTACCATGGAGGAAGCTGGCAGGTTGATGCTTCGTTATGGACATACTGGTATGCCAGTGGTTGATGGGGAGAAAATGATAGGGGTTATTTCCCGGCGTGATGTCGATAAAGCCACTCTTCATAATCTGGGGCATGCGCCGGTCAAAGGCTTTATGACCACCAGGGTTCTATCGGTGGCTCCGGAAACCTCAGTCAGTGATATACAAAGGATGATGGTGGAATACGATATCGGACGCCTGCCGGTTATTGATCAGGGTAAATTGGTCGGCATCGTATCCCGTACCGATATTTTGCGTACCCTGCACGGTGAAGATGCCCCCGAGGATCATAAAGTGCTGTTTTCCTTCAGTGAAGCTCATATTGAGAATTTTTCCCATTTAATGAAAAAACAGCTGCCTGACGATATACTCAATATTTTGCAGCTGGCGGGTGAAGTAGCAGAGGAAATAGATGCTACCGCCTATTGCGTAGGGGGCTTTGTAAGGGATTTATTTCTGCAAGTTCCGAACTTTGATGTTGACATAGTAGTGGAAGGGGATGGGTTGGAATTAGCCAGGAGGCTGGGGAAACGTACCCGTGCCCGGGTACGTGAGCATGAACGTTTTCGTACTGCAGTGCTCATTTTTCCAGATGGCATGAAAATCGATATTGCCACCTCCCGCACGGAATATTACGAATTTCCAGCTGCTTTGCCAATGGTGGAACGTTCCTCCATCAAAGAAGATATGTATCGGCGTGATTTTACCATCAACTCCATGGCGCTGTGTTTGAATCCGGATAGATTTGGAGATTTAATCGATTATTTTGGCGGCCGTAAGGACCTGGAAAATGGGTATATCCGCGTCCTGTACAACCTGAGTTTTGTGGAAGATCCCACCCGAATTTTGCGGGCCATCCGTTTTGAACAGCGCTACAATTTCACTATCGAACCGGATACCCTTCGTTTTGCCCGCGATGCCATTGAACGCAGAATGTTGGGCAAGCTATCCTATACACGTATACTTAATGAGCTCATTCTTATTCTGAATGAAAAGGATCCGCTTCCAGCTCTGGAACGCATGGTAGAAACAGGTGTGTGGCAGTATATTCTTCCCGAAGTCAAGCTTGACAGCCTGAGCAGAACCGATCTGCGCCGTATGCCAGTGGTCTTATCATGGTGGGATGAACGCTATCCGGCTTATCCAGTGCAGCACTGGCTGGTTTATATTGTCTATATTCTATCTGTTTTAGAGGAAGAGGACCTGAACAAGGTTCTGGAGCGCTATCCTTTTGGTCGTTATGAACTGCAGTGTATTCATGAATCGAGGCGAATAACACAGCTAGTAAGTACGCTCAAGCAGGAAAGCTTGATGCCCTTCAGTGCCATGTATCGCATGCTGCAGAACCTGAATACAGAGAATCTTATCCATCTTTTGCTCAAAATCGATGATGCAGCTTTATGGGATCATGTTGTTGGTTACATTGATGCCAGAGAGCGGACTGAGATCAGTATTAACGGAAATGATTTAATTGCTCTGGGACTCAAACCAGGCCCTCATTTTCGGCTTATCCTTGAAGAGCTGTATGCGTTAAAATTAGATGGGCTGGTAGAAAACAGAGAAGCAGAACTGAATACGGTACGAAAATGGATTACTGAAGGGAGATTCAAGGATGGAATGGTTGATTGATACATTAATA
>DUSB01000232.1 GCA_012840625.1 Syntrophomonadaceae bacterium | reverse complement strand
GAGCTACATCTCTGGATAGTTCATTAAGTACGATATATTTAAAGACGTGCATTTTATCCATATAGTAATAGTAAAAAGTCTGCCGGTTTACGCCACAATGTTCACAGATTTCTTTTACGGTAATTTTGTCCAGGGATTTTCTCTGTAATAATTCCTTAAACGAATCGTTGATAGCAGTTCGAGCGCTTTTTTCCATAGTGTTCCTCCTTGCAGGTGTGATAACGAAAGATATTCATAATAATATTCTCTTTTTTATGTCTTATTATATCAATAATTTGCGATGCTCCACCTCTCAATGCGAGTAGGGCTGCTTTTACTCTGTTCGGAAAAGTGCAAACGGTTCCGATTTCTATGGGAAAGCATCGGCATAAACCCGTTGGCGGTCTATATTACTTAATATTTTCAATGCAATACAGTGCAGCAGTAGAAAGTTCTCAACGCTTTCCTGAAGCGAATCTTCTTATTAGCATGATATAAATCTCCTGTTTTTAACTGACGGGATAATAGATGAAGCCCTTCCTGCCCTAGGTACAAATTATTACCTTGCCAATGGCAGGGCAATGCCTGCTGTGATAGCCGCTTGCAGACAGGAATCTGTTATTGACTTACAAGTATGGTACTGCTAACATGTAACCAAAACAGTTACACCTAAGCGGTGTAAATGATGGTCAGGAGATTCATGGCAAATGAAAGGAGCGATTGAAGTGGGAGAATGGAAAAAAAGCAGCTGTGTATTATGTGCCCAGAACTGCGGTCTGGAAATGCAGGTGGAGGACAACCGCATAGTAAAGGTACGCGGTGATAAGGATAATCCGCGCAGTCAGGGCTATTGCTGCCGTAAGGGCTTGAGCATTGCGCATTATGCACATAATGCTGATCGCCTTCAATATCCGCTGAAAAAAGTAGGCGATCATCATGAAAGGATCAGCTGGGAACAGGCTATCGAAGAAATTTCCGCCAAAATGTTGGCCATCAAAGAGCAGCATGGAGCGAAAGCCTTTGCCTATATGGGCGGAGGTGGTACGGGCGGGCAGATGGAAGTTGGCATGGGGCTGCGCTTATTGAGCTTCCTTGGTTCCCGTTATTATTATTCAGCTTTGGCACAGGAATTCTCCAATGTCTTCTGGATGGACGGCCGTGTGGCTGGCAGGCAGGGGCTGGTTACCTTACCAGATGTACACAATGCTGATACCCTGGTAGCCTGGGGCTGGAACGGCTGGGAGAGTCACCAGGAGCCGCGTACCCGGGAACTGATAAAAGACATCAGGAAAGATCCCCAGCGCCGGCTCATCGTTATCGATCCGCGTTTTTCCGAAACAGCCCAGCGGGCTGACATCCACTTGGCATTGCGTCCGGGTACGGATACCATGCTTCTCAAGGCCATGATTCGCATTATTCTGGATCAAGGCTGGGAGGATCGGGCTTTTATCGCCGCCCATGTCAGCGGCTGGGATGAAATAGAGCCTTTATTTGCGGATTTTGAGGCCCGGCGTGCGGTGGAAGAGGTCTGCGATCTAGACTATGATCAGGTTTTCGAGGTGACCCGGCTGATTGCCCAAACCAAATCCTGCATTCATGAGGATCTGGGCATTTATATGAACCGCAACGCCACCATCAACTGTTACATGCTGCATATCCTGCGCGCTATAACCGGTCGCTTCTGCGTTGAAGGCGGACAGATCTATCCGGCTTTTCTCTATCCAATGGGCAGCAACAGTGATGAGCGCAAACCCAAGACATGGCGTACGGTCAAACATAATATGTTTCCGGTTATGGGCTCCTTCCCCCCGGCGATCCTGCCTGATGAAATCTTACATGACCACCCTGAACGCATCAGAGCCCTTATTGTCAGTGCCTGCAACCCCCTGCGTTCTTATCCAGATACACTGGCCTATGAAAAAGCCTTTGCAGCGCTGGAGCTTTCGGTCAGTATAGAAGTAGCCTATAGTGAAACGGCCCGGCTTTGTGATTACATCCTGCCGAGCCTTAGCTATATGGAAACCTATGACACCACCTGCTTCAGCTTTAGCTATCCGGATTTTTTCTTCCAGATGCGCCAACCGGTGCTGGAGCCGCTCAGTGAAGAAAGCAGGGAAGGTGCAGCCATCATGCTTGAACTGGCAAAGGCCATGGGTTTTTTGCCGGAGCTGCCTGAATATCTCTATGAGGCAGGTCAGAAGGGCATTACTGCTTATCTGGAAGCAATGGGTGCTTTCATTCAGGAAAATCCTCAACATGCCAGAATTATGCCCATGATCCTGGCAGAGACGCTGGGATCTGCACTGGGTTCGGTTAACCAGGCACTGATTGTGGGTCTTCTGATCAGCAGCAGTCGGGCCTTCAAGGAAGGGGCAGCTGCTATGGGCTATCCGACCGATATGAGCATGATCGAAACCATGTTTAATGACATCCTGGCTCATCCGCAGGGCTTGTACCTAGCCCGATTTCAGGGGGATAATTTCAGCATGCTGCGCACCGAGGATAAAAAGCTGGCTTTAAAGATTGAAGAACTATTTGCCCCCATTAAGGACGCTACCATCGAAAATGAACTGGAAGAATTGAAAATGCCTGATGATTACCCCCTGATCCTGCATTCTGGCCTTCACGTAGATACTGTTGCCAACACCTACCTGCGCAATCCCGCCTGGAACAAATCACGTCGCTGGAATACCATGCTGGTCAGCGAAGCGGACGCGTCTCGTCTGGGTCTGGTCGACGGGAAAATGGCACGGATCACTACCCGGGCCTCGGCAGCGGAAATCGAAGTAGAAATCAGCCCGCGTGCAGCAGAAGGCTGTGTTTATATCCGTCATGGCGGTGGACTGATCTATGATGGCAAGAAATACGGTGTTAATGTCAATGAGCTGGTTCTCAGTACCGACCGTGATGAAATGTGTACCCCCATGCATCGTCGTATCCCATGCCGGGTGGAAAAAATATAGAAGCGCTACGGTATAATAAATAAAGAAATGACGCGTTCAAAGCGTTTCATGGTGGGGGCTTTTTCCTGGTATAATGAACGCAGAAATGAGGTGAAATCATGCAGTTAAGCAGTAGATTTCCGGTGGCGGTACAGATGCTTATTATCCTGGCGTGGTGCCCGGAGGACATTAAGATAACCAGTGATGCTATGGCATCCAGCGTAAATACCAACCCGGCGCTGATTCGCAGAATCATGGGCTACCTGAAAAAGGCAGATCTTATTGCCGTTGCTCCTGGCGTCGGCGGTACTAGGCTGACGCGGAATATTGATGAAATTACCCTGCTTGATGTTTATCAGGCGGTGGAGCTGACCGATGATGATAGGCTGTTTGGGCTGCATGATTCTCCCAACCCTCAATGTCCCATTGGCAACCGGATCAATGAGGTTCTTCTGCCATATCTGGAACAGGCGCGCGAGGCGCTGGAAGCATCTTTGGCTGCAGTGACCCTCGAACAGCTGCTGGAAGAATTTCCGCCCTTTGATTACAGGCTGCTGCCCAAAATGAGCTGAAACACAGATGATAAACGGGGACTTTCTTACTGCTTCATTCCGGGAAACGCTTTTGGAGTTAAAGTGAAGTAAAAGACGGTACCCGTGTTTTACTATGTTTAGAGGATTTTGCAGTCCTGTGCCGAAGATTTGATCAAATAATGCTGGGAAACTTATGGAGGTGGGGAATTTGATTATTAAGTGGAAAGAGGAATACAGCCTGGGAATAGATATGATTGACCAGCAGCATCAAAAGCTTTTTGAAATTGCGGGCAGGGCTTATGAACTCCTGAAGGATGAGCTTCGTATTGATAAATACGATGAAATCGTTGCCATCCTGGAGGAATTAAAGGATTATGCCGTCTATCACTTCCAATCGGAAGAGGAGTATATGAAAAGCATCGGCTATCGAAAATACCTTTCCCATAAAGTCAGGCATGATGATTTCCTGGAGAAGGTCAACAGTATTGACCTGTACCAGCTTGATCATCAACAGGATCAGTACCTGCTGGAAATACTGGAGTTTATGGTTAACTGGATTGATAAACATATCCTGGGGGAAGATAAACAGTATGTTTCTTAGAAAATACAGAAGAAAACAGGACAAGGTGCTGGTGTAAGGAAAAACCAGTACCTTTTTTTGTTTTTGTCCCCGGTTAATCAGCAGCTAAAAAGAACGAAAAGAAACCATTGACTCGGCGGGGAAAAATTTGTATAGTATTAGTG
>DUSB01000231.1 GCA_012840625.1 Syntrophomonadaceae bacterium | reverse complement strand
TAATAAAGCAGGCAAAAAATAGATGTATAGAGAATATATAAAGGATACCCAAAAGTAAAATGGGTAAGAATAGCATGGAATATAAGATTAAGGGAGACAGGCATGTACACAACAAGGATTATTGACGAGAAAGAAAGAAAACGCTATAACCAATTTATAAAAAATCATCCCCAGGGGCATTTTTTGCAAAGCTGGGAATGGGGAGAGGTTAAACGGATTACAGGCTGGGAGCCGTTGCCTTTGGTGGCAGAAAAAGATGGTGAGATTAAAGCCTCTCTTTTATTATTAAAAAGAGCTCTGCCGCTGCCAGTGGTTAAAAAATGCATTTTTTATTCTCCTCGCGGTCCGGTGGCGGATCCTCATGATGAAGAGCTGTGTCGGGCTTTATTCCAGGGAGCGGAAAGGGTGGCCAGGGATCATGGTGCGATTTTTTTAAAAATTGATCCGGATGTTCCCATTGAAGATCGTGAATTTGAAGCGATGCTCAAAAGGATGTCTTTTCGCAAAAATGAGACTGGATTGGACTTTGAAGGGGTTCAGCCTGCCTTTGTGATGCAGCTTGATATTCGGCCCTCCGAGGATACATTGCTCAAGGACATGCATTCGAAAACCCGGTATAATATACGTCTGGCTAAACGCAAGGGGGTAGTAATCAGGGAAGCAGAAAGCAAAAAAGATCTCAAGATCTTCTATGATATTTTGGAGGAAACGGCTCAGCGTGACGAATTTTTAATCCGCGATTATAGCTATTTCGAAAAAATATGGGATGAAATGGTAGAAAACGGCATGGCCAAGATCTTTTTAGCTGAATATGAAGGTATGGTTCTTGCCGGGACGCTGGCCGTTATATTAGGCGATAAAGCATGGTATTTATACGGTGCTTCCAGTAATATGCACCGCAATGTCATGCCCAATTATTTAATACAGTGGGCCATGATCTGCTGGGCCAAAGAGCAGGGATGCACCTTGTATGATTTTCGTGGCGTATCCGGTGATCTGGATGAGAGCAATCCATTATACGGTTTATATCGTTTTAAAAAAGGATTTAATAGTGAATTAGTACAGTTTATCGGAGATTGGGACCGAGTCTATTCCCCCTTTTTCTATTTCCTCTGGAAACGGGCCTTACCTATTTATCTAAAACGAAATGAGAGATTATTAGCAAAGCAGCAGAAGCAGCAGGAGGAAGCCTAGTGGATTTATCAACAAACTACGATAAGTGGGTTGAAGTTGATATTGATGCGGTAAGGAACAATCTGGCACAGGTTCAAACCTTGCTTGATGATCATGTTCGTCTTATAGCAGTGGTTAAAGCCAATGCCTATGGCCATGGTCTGGTGCAGGTGGCTCAGATCCTGCACCAGCAGGGGGTAGATTATTTTGCGGTGAGCTATTTACAGGAAGCCCTTGAACTGAGGGAAGCTGGTATTGAAGCGTCAATTCTGGTGTTTTGTCCTGTTATTAATGATACCGAGGTACAGATGGCTATTGAAAAGGAGATTACTTTAACCGTAACATCCCGGCAGGATTGGGAACGTATCGAGAGGAATAGTGCACGTTTAAATCGAAAGGCTATCGTACATATTAAAGTTGATACCGGTTTAGGACGCTTCGGCGTGCAATCTGATCAAGCCGAAGAAATAGCTCGCCAGGTGCAGGAGAGTAAACATGCCTATCTGGAAGGTATGTATACCCATATGGCCCATGCCACCAACCAGAAATATACCCGTATGCAGTTCCGGCGTTTTATGAAACTGCTGCAGGGAATGGAAAGGGACAAAATTCATATTCCGCTGCGACACTGTGCCAATAGCCCGGTATTGCTGAATTTTCCTGAAATGCAGCTGGATGCGGTGCGTATAGGGACCCTGATATCGGGACAGCATCCCGCAGGTCGTTTTAGCAGGCACCTGGAGCTGGAGGATCCCTATGCTTTCAAAACCCGTATTATTTCAGTGCGTTCACTTCCGGCGGGAAGCTACCTGGGCTACTATCGTACCCATCGTTTAAAACAGGATGCCCGGGTGGCAGTACTGCCGGTGGGTTTTATCGATGGTATGGCGCTGGAAGTTGCCAACCGCCCTAGCGGATGGATTGACTTGATGAAGATTCAGCTGAAAATGCTGCTGGCTTATTTAAACATTCCTCGTTTCTCTTTGCAGGTAGAATATCGGGGACAGGCCTATCCAGTACGGGGGAAAGTATTTATGCAGATGACGCTGGTTGAGTTCCCGGTGGACTCATTGGTGGCGGTGGGGGATGAAGTAACGGTTCCGATTCGCAAGACACTGGCCTCACCATCCGTATCTCGTCTTTATGTTCAAAAGGGGGAGGCTGGAAAAATAAGTGCTGAGAATGGAGCCCGGTATATTGATACTTCCTATCTATAAGTGCTGGATAAAAAAGGATCAAAGTCTTGTCCTTCACCAATGAAGTGGTAATATGTAAAGAGAAACACAAAAGAACATTAGAAAGGTAATGAGGACGGGAATACCGGATATAGCTAAATAGAGCATGAGGGGGGGCTTCTTTGTGGAAGGGGATATTCTTATTGTTGACGACCAGAAAGGGGTTAGAAGGCTATTAGAGGAACTCTTCAAAAAAGAGGGCTGGACAGTACGAGTAACTACTGATGGTCGAGAAGCTCTGGAACAGGTTGAAAAGAAGCGACCTGATGTAATTCTTATGGATGTAAAAATGCCTAATATGAATGGCCTGGAGGCATCTCAGCTTATTTTAGAAAAATACGGGGACATCCCGATTATTATGATGACAGCTTATGGTGAAATAGATGTGGTCAAAAAGGCGCTGGATGCGGGTGTGAAAAAATGCATCACCAAACCGTTTGACATTATTGTGCTACGGGACATGGTTAATGAGCTAATTGCAGCACAATTGTCCAAATAGCTTTTTACAGTTAATCACACCACAGGTATTTGCTGTGCATAGATCTGTGGCATGATGAATATAATAAAGAGGTGGTTATCATGGCACTTGTTCCTGTAACGGAACTATTACTAGACGCAGAACGAGAAGGCTATGCAGTCGGGGCATTCAATGCTAACAATATGGAGATTGTTCAGGCAATTATGAATGCAGCTATCAAGGAACAGTCGCCCGTAATCATGCAGGCCAGTCAGGGCGCTATTAAATATGCGGGACTGGAATTTATCACCGGCATGGTACGCTTGGCTGCTCAGGAAGCAGATGTACCCATCGCCTTGCACCTGGATCACGGTACCGATTTTGACCAGATTGTCAGATGCATTCGCAGTGGTTTCACTTCGGTTATGTATGATGGTTCCCGGCTTCCCCTGGAAGAAAACATAGCTATTACCAACAAGGTGCTGGAAATAACTAGGCCAATTGGTGTATCAGTGGAAGCAGAATTGGGGAAAATAGGTGGTACCGAGGATCTCATCCATGTAGAGGCCGAGGATGCGATTTATACGGATCCGGAAGAAGCCAGAATCTTTGTGGAAAAGACTGGCGTAGAAAGTTTGGCGATAGCCATCGGTACAGCTCATGGCCAGTATAAAGGTGAACCCAGGTTAGATTTTGAGCGCCTGGAAAAGATTAAAGGACTGGTAAACATCCCCATCGTTCTTCATGGGAGCTCCGGGGTTCCGGATGACCAAATTCGTCGGGCCATTGATCTCGGAGTCAGGAAAATTAACATTGATACCAACATTCGTGAAGCTTTTGTCTGGGAAGCGAGAAGACAAATGCAAGCAAACCCGGACGAAATTGACCCCCGCAAAATTTTAGGGCCAGCCCGTGAAGCTGCAACAGAAATTATCCGTGAAAAAATGAGATTATTCGGCAGTGCCGGCAAAGCTTAATAGATGAAAATGATGGATGGGCTTTTTGCCCATCCTGATCTACGATAAAACCTTTTTATGAAAGGAGGTTGGCCTTTGCGAATTTTTATTGATTCTGCTAACGTAGAAGAAATAAAAGAGCTTAATAGTATGGGCTTTCTGGAAGGAGTTACTACCAATCCCAGTTTGGTGGCTAAAGAGAAACGGGATTACAAAGAAGTACTCCAGGAAATATGTTCGATTGTAAATGGACCGATCAGCGCAGAAGTGCTGGCACTCGAATATGAGGGGATGATCACAGAAGCCAAGGAATTAGCCGCTATTCACCCCAATATAGTTATTAAAATTCCTTTAACAGAATCCGGTCTGAAAGCTATTCATACTTTACACCAGGAAGGTATAAAAACCAATGCCACTCTTATTTTTTCTGCAAACCAAGCACTCCTGGCGGCAAGGGCGGGAGCCGCTTATGTATCACCTTTTCTGGGTCGCGTTGATGACATAGGCAATGATGGTCTCATCCTGCTGGAAGACATCATGGATGTTTTTGATCAGTACCTGCTGGAAACAGAAGTTATTGCCGCCAGCATCAGGCATCCTATGCACGTTGTACAGGCGGCTCGGATAGGGTCTCATATTGCGACCATCCCCTATAAAG
>DUSB01000025.1 GCA_012840625.1 Syntrophomonadaceae bacterium | reverse complement strand
GTCCAAGTAGGTTAAGGCGGCTGCTTCCACCGTTATCTGGAAGAGGGTATCGGAACTGGTATTCCCGTACCTCGGTAGGTAAGCTTTTTGCTGAACAGTTTGGAGAACGTGCCCCGGGATCCCTGTAACGGTAAAAAGCTTTTTTGTCCCTGTTCCCGTACCTGCATAAAGTGGGCATTTTATGCCAATTTGGGTGGTAACGCGAGCAGCTCCTCGTCCCTTAGCGGACGAGGAGTTTTTTTGTTGAGGCGTAAGAAGAAAAGAATTATAGGAGGTTGGAAGATGAAATACTGGGATTCATACCTGGAAACAATGCCACGTCAGGATCTGGATCGGTTAAAAATTCGCCGACTCCAGGAAACTGTTTACAGGGTTTATACCTTTGTGCCTTATTATCGAAAAAAAATGGAGGAGGCCGGTGTGGCTCCAGTTGATATTCAAAGTCTGGAGGATATTAACAAATTACCCTTTACAACCAAACAGGATCTGCGTGATAATTACCCTTTTGGCTTGTTTGCAGTGCCTATGACTGAAGTGATACGTATTCATTCATCTTCTGGAACTACAGGTAAACCAACTGTGGTGGGATATACGAAAAAAGATCTGGATCAGTGGGCAGAGCTTATGGCCCGTGCGCTTATTTCGGCAGGAACCAGTAGGCGTTCGGTGGTACAGAATGCCTATGGATATGGTCTGTTTACCGGTGGATTAGGGATTCATTACGGGGCTGAAAAAGTAGGGGCCTCGGTTATTCCCTCTTCTGGTGGTAATACCAGACGGCAGGTTATGTTAATGCAGGATTTTGGTACCACAGTTATTACCTGTACGCCTTCGTATATTCTATATATGTATGAAGTGATGCAGCAACTGGGGATTCAACCTGCTGATATTAAGCTTAAAGCAGGTATCTTCGGAGCAGAACCCTGGTCTGAAACCATGCGGGCGGAAATTGAGAACAAGCTGCAAATTGATGCTTATGATATCTATGGACTGTCGGAGATTATCGGTCCGGGTGTAGCGGTGGAATGCAGTGAGAAGCAGGGCTTGCACCTCTGGGAAGATCATTTTATAGCAGAAGTGATCGATCCGGAAAGTGGGGAGGTTTTACCTTATGGATCCAGCGGTGAGCTGGTGATTACCACCATTACCAAAGAAGCTCTACCTATGGTGCGCTATCGTACCAGAGATCTAAGTAGTCTTACGCTTGAACCGTGCGCCTGCGGTCGTACCCATATGCGTATGAATAAGGTAGTAGGTCGCTCGGACGATATGGTGATTATTCGTGGGGTTAACGTATTTCCTTCTATGGTAGAAAGTGTATTATTAACCATCGATGGAGTGGAGCCTCATTATCTATTGGTGGTGGATCGGGTGGGAACCCTGGATGAATTAGAGGTACAGGTGGAGGTATCAGAAGAGGTATTCAGTGATGAGATCCGTAAACTGGAGGAGTTGAATCAGCGTATTCGCAACAAATTGGAGAGTGCGCTGGGGGTATCTGTACGGGTACGTTTGAAGGAACCGGGTTCCATTGAAAGAAGCGAAGGCAAAGCTAGGCGTGTGGTAGATCGTCGCCGCTTATAGGCTTTACCTTCATGAATAGTCATTAATAGTCATTTAGGGAAAGGATCAGGGAAGCAGGCATTCCCTGATCCTTTTTCTTCAGTCATGTTAAAGCAGATGCATAAACTGTACCAGATAATTGACACTAACACATAAAAGGATGCCTGTACAGGTAGGGAGCAGGAAGGCCATGAAGGTCCAGTAGGCGTTTTTCTGCTCCTTTTGCAGGGTATATAAGGTCGTTCCACAGGGCCAGTGGCATACGGTAAAAAGCATAAAACAGATACCGGTCAACCAGGTCCATCCATGTTCTACAACGAATAGCTGACGAAGGTCTCCCAGGCTTTCTAGTTCCATCATGCTTCCTCCCGATACATAAGCCATAATCAAAATAGGCAGGACAATTTCATTGGCCGGTAAACCTAAAATAAAGGCCATCAGGATAAAACCATCCAGGCCCATATGACTGGCGAAGGGATGCAGGAAGGCAGCAAACGATGATAGCAGGCTGGTGCCGTCAATATAGGTGTTGGCAAGAATCCAGGTAATAGCACCTGCAGGGGCAGCTACAATAATGGCTCGAGCGAGAACAAAAAGGGTGCGATCCATAACGGAACGGATAATAACCTGGCCAATGCGGGGAGATCGGTAGGGAGGCAGTTCCAGAATAAAGGAGGAGGGTTCTCCTTTCAACAGGGTGCGGGAAAGAAAATATGAAAGGACAAAGGTAAGGATGATCCCCAGCAGAATGAAACCGGCTACCGTCAGGGTAGCCATCAGCTGGGTCCCCAGTACCAAGCTTGACCCGCCGATAAAAAGGGTTGCCATAGCAATCAAGGTAGGAAAACGGCCATTGCAGGGGGTAAAGTTATTGGTCAGCGCTGCAATAAGCCGTTCCCGGGGTGAATCAATGATACGGCAGGAAACAATCGCGGCGGCATTGCAGCCAAATCCCATACACATGGTCAGGGCCTGTTTCCCATGGGCACCAGCCTTTTTGAAAAAATAATCCAGATTAAAAGCTACCCGCGGTAGATAACCAGCATCTTCCAATAAAGTAAACAGAGGGAAAAAGATGGCCATGGGAGGAAGCATCACTGAAATCACCCAGGCTACGGAACGATAAACCCCTTCAATAAAAAATCCATGAACCCAGGCAGCGGCATCTAGAAACTGTAGACCCTGGGTCAGCCTTTCCTCCAGCCAGAATAAACCGGAGGCCAGCCAGGAGGAAGGATAGTTAGCGCCGATAATGGTAATCCATAATATCATGGTTAACAGGATTAACATGACCGGATAGCCCCAGATGCGCGATAAAAAGATATTGTCCAGACGGCGGTCAAGATTTTGGATTCTACTGCCAGGCATTTGCACCGTTTCCCTGGCTATTTTCTGAGCAGTGTGGTAGATGCTTTGGACAATACTATCAGTTGCCTTTGCAGGTTCCAGCCCGGAGATATTCTGGCTTTGTCTCAGCAGGGAAGATAGAGGATGATTCTGGCTCATAGCTTAACCCCTTCCCCTGCATCTGGTAAAGAAGAAAAAAAGGAACGAATAAAGCTTTGATCGCCGGCAATTAAACGCAGCGCAACCCAGCGGGGGTTAAGCCTCTCACCCATGATTTGACGCACCTGAGGTTCTAAAATAGCAATGGCCTGTTCCAGGTCTGGAGGATAGGTAATCGGGGTAGGAACGGGTGTAATGCGATGATTTACTACATCACAGATGGTCTGGCGCAGCTGATTCAATCCCTCCCCATTGCGAGCTGCTGTTTCAACCACGGGAATACCCAGACGGCGGCTGAGCAAATCAGAATCAATGATTAAATTCTTACGGCGCGCCTCATCCATAAGATTCAAGCATAAAATAAGCTGCCTGGTAACCTCGCCTATTTGCAAGACCAGATTAAGGTTTCGTTCTAGGCAGGTAGCATCTACTACTACCACAGTGACGTCAGGGTAGGAAAAACACAGGAAATCACGGGCGACTTCTTCTTCAGCCGAATGGGGTAACAGGGAATAGGTGCCGGGCAGATCAACCAGTACATATTTCTGACCATTATAGATGTATTGCCCTTGAGTACGAAGAACTGTTTTCCCGGGCCAATTCCCCGTGTGCTGCCGCATGCCGGTCAGAGCATTAAAGATAGTGCTTTTTCCTGTGTTGGGATTACCGGCCAGAGCGATTACCGCAGGTTTTTTCGTGCAATCAGATTTAAAATTTTTGTCTGACAGCACCCGGACAGCATTAATGATGGGCATAGAATTCCTCCCTCAAAGCTAATTACTCAAGTTCCTTCAAAGGGGATGATCCTGATTTGCAAGGTATCTTCTTGCCGTAGAGCGATAATAGCTCCACGGATCTGATAAGCTGTTGGATCACCCAGGGGGCTGCGGTGGATGGCTTGAATAATTGTTCCCGGTACCAGGCCCAGGTCCAGTAGGCGCCGGCGCGTGATACCCTGTGCTTGCACTTCTTCCACCAGAGCAAAACAGCCCGGAAGCAGACGATCAAGGGTCATACAGGCATGCATATAAGCCCTCCTGATAATAAGTACTGAAGTTAAAGGCCTCTAACACTTCTGATGAATCATATGATCGAAGCTTCAAGGAGGTGAATACCATAATATGTTATATTCGAATATGTTCACTCAGGACAAGGGTGGCTGTAAGTATCTTTCAGCCCCAGCCCCCGGGCATTGCGATACTGACAATGAGAAAGATAGGCCTGCAAAAATGAGGGGTGTTTTTGCAGGAAATCCAGTAAACTCTCCAAAGCTCTGATAGTGGGCAGACTGAGATAATGTTCTATGGCTTCAGCTTCCTGTTCAATATTACAGTCAACTTCCAGCAGGGTTAGAAGTTCACGCAGAATAGAGTTGCGCTCAACCAGGAACCGGCCAGCTCTTTTTCCTTTTTCACTCAGTTCAATTTCCCTGTAACGCTCATAGATCAAGTAACCTTCTTTACTCAGGCGCTGAATAGCATGATGAACAGAGGGAAGGGTTACGTTCAGGCATTGAGCTATATCCGTAGCCCGTATGGCTTTATTGTTTAAGTAAGAACGGTAGATTTCTTCCAGATAGTCTTCAAGACTGGGGGAAAGCATGATAAAACCTCCCATCGGATCCTTGCTTTATCCTATTCAGATACAAAGGTGCTTATGCGGGGGAATAATCAACATAGATAAATTAAAAGGTATAAAAATTTATCTTCACAAATTATTGGCAGGTATTTTATTATCGGTGTCAAAGTTTATTAATACGAAGATTTAGCTTTAGTAAGATAAAAAGCCTTCTTTAATCGTTATATTGGGCCAACATGGCCAGGAGTATTTTAAAGGAGTGATATCAATGGATAAAACCGGAACCTATACTGATATTACTAGGCAATCGCGCCTGATACCAGCCATTATCTGTGGGGGAGGAAACATTGTTTTTGCTCTGATTTTTTGCTGGATCTGCGGGTTAGAAAACCCCTGGTACTGGCTTTCAGCAGTTCTGGTGGCTTCAGCTGGTGGCGTTGCTGTGGTTTTTATCCTGGCTTCTAAAGGAGCACAAGACTTTTACCGGCCTATTAATTATGCAGCCGAGTTTGTAAGTGCCCTGGGAGAGGGAGATTTTCGTACCACCCTGGAGGATAAGGATTTTGGCCGGCTGGAGGAAATGAAAGAATTTTTTCAGCAGATGCTCATTCAACTACGTAAACCGCTGTATAAAATCATTAAAACCAGCCGTATAGTCGAGGAACAGGCGGCTTACCTGAATAAGGAAGCAGATCAAAACCATAGTATTGTAGAGAAAACGGCAGTAATAGTCGATGAAACAGCACGTATAAGTACCGAACAGGCAACTGCTATCGAAGCGGTGGTGGAAGAAACCCATAAGGCGCTGGCTATGTTAAAAGATGCTGGAGAAATATACAGTCAGGCACAGGGTAAAATTGATGAGATACAGCAGAGCAATCAGGAGGGTCTGCATGCGATTGCAGACTATAAAGAAAAGATGGAGGAGAAGGGGCAGGCCATGGATAATTTCACTACCAGCCTGGCTGAGCTGGAAGGCTATACAGATGAATTAGGGACTATTGTGGATGTAGTTTCCTCCATTAATGACCAGACGAAATCACTGGCCCTTAATGCTTCCATTGAAGCGGCCAGAAGCAGCAGTCATCGGCAGGGATTTACAGTGGTGGCCCAGGAAGTTCGCAAGATGGCGGAACAATCAGCCGCGGCCGTTGATGAAATAGCGGCTCTTATCCTCAACGCTTACGATGGTGTGGCCAGGGTGCGGGAACAGGCTCTTAAGACGACAAAGATCTTTTCTTATCAAGGGGAAGCCATTGCCAGGATGGCTGCAATTATTGAAGAAACGAATCAAAAGGTTCAGTCTATACTCAAGCAATTAGAAAATTCTTATCGGTCGATTACAGCGATCAGTGAAGATTTTGATCTGATTTATAATGACGTACATAATCTATCGGCGCTGATTCAGCAGACTGCGGCAGGTTTACAGGAGGTTAGCAGCGGCACACAAGCGCAAAGTATGTTTATGGAGGAAGTACAGGATTTGGTGTCCGGTTTACGTAAGATAGCGGCTGGTCTAAATGGAGAAGTTCAGGCTATACAGCTGCCTGCGGAGCAGGAACAGGAAGCTGATCAGCAGTTAAAAACCTTTGATGAGGCTACTATTCATAAAAGCGTTCGCCTTTATGCAGTTCGTGTCGTGGGTTTGGGATCTTTAATGGGAGCTGTCATTTTTGGGCCTCTGATGGCTTTTGCCGCTCATGCAAGCTCAGTACATAACTTGATGATTGCGGCCTTGTTCGGTTTTTTAGCTGGTACGGTAAACGGCGGAACATCGGTGATATTAAACAGTAAAAGGATTCTTCTGCCGACCCGGATATTGATCCGCCAGGCTGAGCACATCGCCCGGGGACATCTTGACCGGCACATTGATATGGAAGAAGAGGTAGGTTTACTGGGTGTGATTCGGGATCCGATGAATACAATGGCTAGCAATATTCAAGGGATTATTCAATCGGCATACCAGTCTTCTCATCAGCTACAGGAGGCAGGTAAACAGGCACAGCAAATTGTTTCGGAAAGTGTAGAAACCAGCAGTCAGGTTACGGCCATGATCGAGGAAATTAATCAGGCCTCCCAAGAAAAAGCAGGAATGGCCGAGTCATCTCTGGCCATGGTTGATAAGATACTGGCTACGGTTCAGGAGCTGGCCCGGGATGCCTGGAGTATCAGGGAACAGGGATTGAGCCTGGCTGATCAAGTCCGCCAAGGTGAGGAACAGAGCAGGGTACATCGGATTCAAGCTGAGCAACAGATGCAGGAAGTACAAAACGTAGATAAGACCTTTGCCTCGCTAAAAGAACAGGTAGGGAAGATTGGAGAGGTGGTATTTACTATTACTACCATTGCTGATGAGATCAGTTTGCTGGCCTTGAATGCGGCCATTGAAGCAGCGCGAGCCGGTGAAGATGGGAAGGGATTTGCAGTGGTAGCAGAGGAAATACGTAAATTGGCTGATGAAACGACGCTGGCAGCCCATAATACGTATGAGCTAATTGAAAAGATTAAAGAATCTACCCAAACGGTTTCAAGGTTTGTGCAGCCGGTGCAGGAGGCTATGGGTGAGCAGATTACTCTGGTAGTTAACAATGAACAGCTGCTACAGTCGATGAATGGAGGTATGCAGGATATTAGCAATGAAATCATGCGGATTAGTAATATATCGGACACTGTATCCAATATGATTGCTACTATTCATACTAATTTGCAGGCCATTCATATAAGCAGTCAGCAGACGGAAGAAGCCGGACAGAATGCTATTTACTCCATGAAGGAAATGGAGGCTTCCATAGCTGGGATGGACAAAAATGTAAATGACTTCTATATCCTATGGCAGGATCTCAGCGATGCCATCGACTGGTTTACGGTCAGCTCTTAAGGGTGGTTAAAATACAGGCCAGAAACTGGCCTGTATTTTTAATGATCACTGTCTATTATTAGAAAGATTTGTTTACCTGTTCCAGAACATCACCGGTGGTATCGGTGTCAATTTTTAATAAGGCAGCATGATCCATCTGTGTGGGTCCCTTATTGATAATGACTAAATCCTGTGTAAAGGTGCAGAACTCGCGTACAAAACCAGCCAGTGGATATACTGTCAGCGAGGAACCGATGACAATTACCAGATTAGCCTGCAGGATAGATTCGCGAGCCGGTGCAAAGTTTTGGATTTGTTCACCAAAAAGAACCACATCAGGTTTCAGTACTCCCTCACATTCCGTACAGCGCGGTATTCCTTCAGGATATTCGTTCATGATGGTATGATCATATATTTTTCTGCACGAGCGTCTGGTACAGACGAATTGGGCTGCATTTCCATGGACAGGGATAACGTTTTTGCTACCCGCCAACTGGTGCAAATTATCAATGTTCTGGGTTACGATAGCGCTAATGACCCCTTTTGACTCCAGCTCAGCCAGCATATAGTGTGCTTTACTGGGTTCTACTTCAGGAAATGTAAAGTATTTTCTATAAAAATCATAGAACTCCTTGGTGTGCCTGCGGAAGAAGTCAATGTTAATCACTCTCATAACCCGGTCTTCACCTATTTGGCGGTAGATGCCTTTCTCTCCTCTGAAGTCGGGGATTCCTGCTTCAGTACTGATGCCCGCCCCAGTTACCACCACAGTATTTTTGGACTGTTTCATAATTTGGATTAACTGTTGAATTTGTTTATCCATTACTTACCCCCCTTTTTATTATTATACCCTGCTTTAGTTTTGCATCCAATGAAGGCAGTAAAGTTTACCAGCTTGATCAGGCAAGCGGATTTATTTTCAGGGTAAAGTTTAAGTAGCGGATGAATAACTCCAGCGGGCCAGGGAAGGCCTGCTTTAAGATTATCTAAAACTCGTGTTCCGGGACAAACAAAGCCCTTGAACTCGCCTGATGGCGAGTTCAAGGGCTAATTAGTTTATATGCCATCTATCAGAGCCTTGTTCTTCTACATTAACCGCCGTATATCGAACGGTACGTACGGTAGTGCAAGAGGACAGGGATTAATGATCTCACTTGATCTTACTTAATCCTGCGAGGCTATTCATTCATGACATACTGATCTTTAAGACTGAGCACATGGTTTTCCCATACTTTTTCAAAGCGTTCTGGATCAATGATGGGATCCATAATCATCTTATTGATAATTTCGATCTGTTCGGGTCTCTGTTCGAAAGTGGAACGGAACATCAGTGCATAGTTGGCATAATCGCGGATCATGAAAGCAAAGATTTCTTCAATAATGTCATCTTCAATCTCATAGATCTTGGCGTTTTCTAAAATTAGCTGGCCATAAGCACACATGGTCAAAAGCTCACCCAGAGCAATCATATAATCAACATTCTTGGCCTGCTCAGCACTGGGCGTGGCTTCAGCCAGGAAGGTTTTCAACAGTTCCACCTGTTCGCGGAAGCGCAGTACATTGGCCTGATTCATGCCTTCATAGCACCGGCTGTAATCGCCAAATTTAACCGTCTTTAATTTCCCGGCCTTCTGTTTAAACAGATAATCATCATCAGCAATATCATTGCGTTTGGGAATGGGTGGGAAATCTACCGTATCAAAGAAATAGGCCTTAAAGAATTTATTAACCAGTGCCATATTTACATGAGTGGTACCTTCTAGACGCGGCATCATGCCAGCATCGCGGATGAACATTTCCATAAAGGTATCCTGTTCCATTCCTTTGGCAGCAACAATATCTAAAAGCATTTGAGAGATCTTTTCACCCTGCCCGCAGACTTTCATTTTTAATATGGCATTGAACATCAGGTAGCGGCGATCTTCATCAGATGCTGAACGGAAATAGTCCATGGCCCGCAGAGCATATAGCTTCATGGCCACCAGGCGCAGATATGATTCGGTAAAGAGCCTGCGTACATGGGGGAAAGCATAAACGGGTTCACCATAAAGGACGCGATTGCAGGAATGATTGATGCATTCATACAGGGCATGGGTAGCTTCACCGATTGAAGCCCAGCCCACCATACATTTACCAATGTTGACCGTATTTAAGGCTGAATCCCAGGCATGCTGACCGGTGGAGAGGATGTCGGCTTCGGTAATGGGATAGTCATTGAGGTTGAATTCAGCTACATAGGCACAGTGTGCTCCGGAAGTATTGATCTTCTTGACCAGTTCGTAATTGGGATGCTGAGTATCCACTACAAAAAAGACGTACTCTCCAGTATCGGCAAATTTACCAAAAACGGACAGGAGGGCAGCTTTGTTTCCGTTACCAATATAATATTTGCTGCCTTTAGCTCTCCAGGTACCGTCTCCATTTGGATAAAGGGTCATTTCATCAGAATAAATGTCATTACCATGTTCCCGTTCTGATAGACCAAAGCCGAAAATGCCACCTTCTCTGAGCAGTTTGGCGGCCTTATGTTTGACTTCTTCATTGCGGCCCAGGAAGATGGGACCTAAGCCCAGAATGGTAACCTGGTACATATACTGGTAATGCAGGGCATAAAAACCGGAGACTTCATTGAATTCCCCTACTCGCCACAGATCCCAGCGGGAGTTCTCGTCTCCATATCCGGCGGGAGTAAGCAGGTCAGCAAAGATTTCTTCTTTGGCGATAAAATCAACCCAGTCCTGATACCATTCGTAATTCTTATCGTCCTCTTTGATTTCTGCCAGACCTTTGTTTTCAAAGAAATCAATCGTCTTGAGCATGATCTCTTTGGCTCTTGGATCCAGGTGTTCACGATCGTACTTTTTAGGGTTTAATAAAACCATATCACGCAACTCCTTTTTATAAATGATTTATTATGGCGTATCAGTTTTGCACCGACTGACCAAGCAATAGCTTCATTCATTTTACCCGTCTACTCCAGAGCTTATTATGATGGTTAATATTTATAATACCCTTCTTCAGCTCTGACCACGATTGTCATTATCTACTATACTTCGTGCACATTAATTCCATTCCAATAATTCGCCTGCTAATTATTATTAGATTATATAATATTTATAGAGATAAATAAATCATAGAACTGATATAAGTCCCAAAACTGCTGTAAAACTTAGCTGAATTTGGTATGATAACATTTGAGATTCTGGAAGATAATTTTTTAGCCAACCATACCTCTAGATCGGTTTGCTATCTTCTCTATCAACCAGAAAGGGGATTGATGTGAGCTATAAAAAATTAGGAAAACGAATCCAACGGGCGCGAGAAGAAGCCGGGTTAAATCAAGAGCAGCTTGCCGGTATCCTGGGTTGTTCGCAGCCAACCCTTTCCAATTATGAGAAAGGTAAGAGCAGGATATATCTGGCTCAGCTGCAAAAGGTAGCTGATGCCCTTAATAAGCCCATTACCTATTTTCTTGAGGCCATGGAGCCAGCTGAAGCTGAAATGCAGATTCCCCGACCAAATGAAGATCCGGCTACGGATCCAGATAGCGTACTGATCAATGTAGATAAGGAAATCCTGGAAATCATCCGGGTATTATATAGTTTACCAGCAGAAAATAGAAAAGCGGTTCGAGAATTTGTGCTCTGGGAACAACACCGGGTTCGGAGGGAAAAAGATAATGGTTGATTTCTCACTAACTGATGAACAAATGAATCTAATTGAAGAAATTCGTGCAATGGGTCCAGAGTTGGAGAAAAAGTCTCTGGAAATTGATGCCGCCGGTGATGACCACTTTGATTATTCACTGGTTACCCAATTAGCAGAACAAAATCTACTTACCCCCATTGTACCGGTTCGGTTTGGCGGTAGAGGATTTGATTATTTCACCACTGCTCTTTTTATTGAAGAAATCGGAGCCATCTGTACCGGTCTGGCTGCAGTATTATGTTTTAATTCGCATGTGGGCAGCATTATCAACATGGTGGGAAATGAAGAGCAAAAAGAGACATATCTGACTCTTTTAACTGAAAAAACCCCCCGTTTGGCCGCAGTTGCACTTACTGAAAGTGGTGCCGGATCTGATGTAGGTGCCATGACCACCACCGCCACCTTTAAGGATGGAAAATACCTGATTAACGGCACTAAAGACTATATGATTAACGGTGCCATTGCGGATCTAACCGTTTGCTTTGCTGTACTTGATCCCATCCGCGGACGTTCGACCATGGTAACCTTTATTGTACCTGGCCAGGCCGAAGGGCTGGAAGTTGGAACCCTACGTAATAAAATGGGCTTACGTTATGCCCTTACACATGAAATGATCTTTCGAGATGTTCAAGTAGATCCTAAAAATATTATCGGTGATGTGGGCAACGGCTATATGGTGGTTACTCAGGCCATTGATCGGGATAAGGTAATGGTGGGAGCAGCCGGCGTTGGCCTAGCCAGAAGTGCATATAATAAAGCCCTGGCCTTCGCCAAAGAAAGGCGGCAGTTTGGCCGCTCCATCCTGGAAAACCAGGCTATAGCCTTTGAATTTGCCCAGATGTTAGCCGCAATTGAAGCCGCACGTATGCTGGTATGGAAAGCCTGCTGGCTCATTGATCACAATGCCGATTTCACGCTGGCCTCATCTTTTGCTAAAATAGCCGGTACTTCGGTGGCCCAATCGGTAGTATCTAAAGCAGTCGATATTGTTGGCGGACGAGCTTTTTTAAAAGGTCATCCACTGGAAAAACTATATCGGGACGCAAAATTCCTATCAACAGCGGAAGGTACCAATCATATTCAAAAAGCAATCATTGCTTCGTTATTATAAATAATCCAGAATCCAGCATCAAAGTCCTTGCCCCCAGCAGGCTCCTCTTTTACAGTCCGTAAGAGAGGAGCCTTTTACTATGGCCTCTTTTCTAGACCTGTTTATTTTTATCCATTGCAGACAAAGCCTTACGATCCGGCTTACCTAAGCCCATCTAAAATATAACATTGCAGGGTACTGTAATATTTATCATTAACTGCTGGCATATATTCCAGCTGGCAGGATAGTTACAGGCAGGAAGGCTGCAGTACAATCCAGAGTCATCATCTTGCTTTTCTCCACAGCCTGAGGACTCCTGTTTTCTTGTACCACAGCTTTATAATGGTATACTAAGCTTATATACGAATAATGGAAGGAGAATACGATGGTAGAACAAGCAGTATTAACTAAATGTATAGAAGAGTATAAGCAGTTAGAAGATGCCGAACGTGAAACAATTCGAGCCTTTCTGCAGGGAAGCCGTAAGCAGCCTGCCTTTTCAGGACAAGCGGGGCCCATTTTCTTTCGTCTCGCTGATCAAATTACGGCTCTTCTGATTGATGCAAAAGGAGATCGTTCCAGAATTGAAGAACGTCTGCAAGAAGCCGGCATGGAAACAGAGGATATTAATCTTTTTTACCCTTTCTGTCATGGGGCTGCCACTCAATATCTGGACGCCATGGTGGTTAATCGTTTAAAAAAGAACAACCTCCGGCAGGCATGTGGCTTTATTATTAACAGGGTGCTGCTATACAAAGACTTTGAACACACTCCTTTTGAGCAATTTCAAAAGCTTACTGGATTGAATGATCCCGTGGAGGCACAAAGGGTGTTTAGTTTTTTAACGGTTTCATATACGACAGTACTATCCCGCGAAATGAGTCCACAAGCTCTAGAAACCAAACTTACACTTGATTTTGGTGTTGATCGTGATCTGGTTAAAGATATTATAAAACCCCTGGAGGATAATCTGTCAGAACTGCATATGGCACACATAAGTCGCCAGCTGGACAAAATTGTTGCTACCCTGACTAATGAGTAAGCTTATTAATATTAACCCCTGGTAAAAAATTGCCGGGGGTTTTTCATTTTCTTCTGCCGACCATTATTTATTTAAATAAGAGCTGCTCCAGTATATACAGGGCCCCTTCCCTGCATTCCTGCCGTGAAACTTCTTCAATCCCCAGCAGGTATTGCAAGGTCAAACCATCAATAGCAGCCATCATCAGTACGGCCAATTCACGCGAAAAACCTTCCTGGTAAAGAGATGAAGACGGAGCAATACACTGGTGAATCATATCAATCCATTCATGATATCGTAATTGAAAGCGCTGGTGTAGATCCTCGTTGCCCAGTATTGCCTCCTGGGCCAGGAACAAAGATAGCCGCTTACTATCAAGATTTTGGTAATATTCTTCCAGCTTATCCAGCCAAACAGCCAGTTCTTTCCTATCAAGCTTTTCCCCACCGGGCAGATTCAAAAACGGTTTTAATAAATAGGATGAATTCAGATCAAAAAGATCTACCAGCATTGCCTCCTTAGAAGAATAATAGTAATAGATGGCTCCTGTACTGGTACCAGCAGTTTCAGCAATAAGCCTAACGGTTGCATTACTAAGTCCCTGCTCACTGATCACCTTACCTGCTGCCTCAATAATCTTTTGTTTTCCGTCCATGTATCCGGCCAACTCCTTTGTTTAGTCGCTCCCAACGCAATAAACAATGTAGATCCTAAAACACTTTGCCTTATCATGTATTATAAATAGGGATTTATCCTCCATTTTTCAGTTATAATTAACAAATTATATGGCTTTCTATCTCTATATCGGTCGTGACCTTGGTCCTTTTGTTTTACAGGCGTAATTTCTTCCCCAATCAAGACAATGTTCGTGGAAAAATACTGCTCTATCTGTGGATAACTTTGCAAGCTGCCACGATTTTACTTTACAAAATCTTTATATGCTGTTATCGGCCTCAAATCCCTATAATTAGGGACTATAGCCACAAACATAAAACAGGAATATCAGCTTTTCCAGCCTTTCATGCGGTTTTCTGTTTTTCTTTTATAGGCTATCCACAACTTTTCCACAAGATTTATTTTTCTATCCTGGCTGCTGATTACTTCTGATTATAATCATACCAGTACCTGCTATTTCGTCCTGTTTCGTCAAACAGTAATAGGGAAGTGGTCTTCTGCTATGTTTATTGTTCCGCCAACAAAGTGAAAAAAGCCGGGTGGAAAGACACCAGGCTTTTTATATATCTTTATATAATAATATGTTTTTCTCTCTTTCCTATCACACGGTTACATCGGCGATGACATCATACTTATTGCGTAAGCAGCCAGTTCATAATCCATACAAAACATCCGGCAATGACAGCCCCTAATAAGATGCCAAAAATTGTGTTGATGACCACATTTCCACTGCCTTTTTCTTCAGACTTGGTCACAATCCATCTCCCCCTTCCCTCATTCACCATTTCCTTATGTAACTGTTGTTATATTTTCCCTAATCTTATGAACATTATAAGCAGTTTTATTTAAGAATGCAAACAAGCTATTACAGTAAAATTTACCTTATCAGTAATACATATTTTTGTTCCTTCTTAACTAAGATAGAAGTGGTGGAGTAGTTTTAAGGAGGACTGCCATTGTTAGATCAAAGTATTTTCAGACAGTATGATATTCGGGGTGTGGTTAATAAGGATTTATCTGATGAAGGAGTACAGGCTATTGCCAGAGCTTTTGCCACTTATGCCTTTCGCCAGGGGCGAAAAAAATGCCTAGTAGGGCATGATAATCGGCTATCATCTGAACATTATCGCCAGCTGGTGGTGGAAGCACTGGTAGAAAGCGGCTGTGATGTAGTGGATCTGGGAGAGCTTATCACCCCCATTTTTTATTTTGCTGCCCGGCACCTGGGTATCGATGCAGGACTTATGATAACAGCCAGTCATAATCCCGGCCATTATAATGGTTTTAAAATATTGCTGGGAGAAACGACCATCTATGGTGAAGAAATTCAGCATTTAGCGCATATCATCCGTACCAACGACTATAAGCAGCCAGAGAAAGGCAGTTACCAGCAATATGATATTGTTGACGAATATCTGCAAATGATCCAGCAGAAAATATGTTTGGGTCCCCGACCTCTTAAAGTTGTCATTGATTGTGGGAACGGTACTACATCTCTCTTTGCTCCACGCTTGTTTCGGGAAATGGGCCTGGAGGTGGTAGAACTATTCTGTGAGTCAGACCCTACCTTTCCCCATCATCACCCCGACCCGGTCAAAGTAGAAAATTGCTTGTCGTTGATAGAGGAAGTCGCCAGAAGCAATGCCGATCTGGGTATCGGCTTTGATGGTGATGGAGATCGTCTGGGGGTGGTAGACCGTAAGGGCAATATCATCTGGGGTGATATGCTGATGATCCTCTTCTGGCGTGAAATACTGCCCCGTTATCCCGGTACCACATGTATTGTTGAAGTTAAATGTTCACAGGCTTTAATTGATGAAATTGAACGTTTGGGCGGTAAGCCGCTGATTTACAAAACCGGTCATTCCTTGATAAAGGCCAAAATGAAAGAAATCGGTGCTGTTTTTACCGGAGAAATGTCAGGACATATGTTTTTTGCCGATGAATACTATGGTTTCGATGACGCCCTGTATGCGGCCGCTCGCCTGCTGCGCATCCTTTCTCACCATGAAGAAGACATCAGTCAGATGCTGGCCGATGTACCTGAATACTGGGCTACTCCCGAAATAAGAGCAGCCAGTAGCGATGAGGAGAAGTTTGTAATCGTGAAGAAGGTTCAGCAGCATTTCCGTAAACTGTATCCACTGATTGATATAGATGGAGCTCGTATTCTTTTTCCTGAAGGCTGGGGATTGGTACGCGCTTCCAATACCGGTCCTGAAATAATTATACGCTGCGAAGGAAAAACACCATCAGCACTGGAAGCGATTAAAGCAGAACTTTTTGGCTATCTGGAATCACTTGGTCTTAGCATCGCCTGATTTCTCAGGCGGTATAATTAAAAAAAGCAGATCCCCGATCAATGGATAGCGACTGTAAATAAGCGCCATGGGTTGCTAAAACCACGGGCAATAAGCTGCCTCAATCCGTTTTATTCTTCCGAGGAATACAGTTTTTTCTTGCTCCTACCCAAATTTTATATTATCTACTAGAATATATGGACAGGATAAATTAAACTTTCTGGATTTTAATGACGATACTTATGAAAATAAAGCTGTAAAACTGTGCGGAAAGGAGTTCAACATTTATGTCCAATCCCATGTTGGATTTATTAAAAGATATGCAGCTGTTTAATATGCTGAATAATTTTATCCGCCGGAACGCTCCTAATGCAATTAAATCAATCCCCAACCAGCAGCCTGTAAATAGTTCTTCTTCCCGGCCTTTTTCTGAAATTATACAAGAAGCCAGCCGCAAATATGGGGTGGATGAAGGCATTATCACTGCCGTAATCAAACACGAATCATCTTTTAATCCCCGGGCCCAATCCCCCTGCGGTGCACAGGGTCTTATGCAGCTAATGCCTGCTACTGCCCGAAGCTTGGGTGTTACCAATGCCTTTGATCCAGAACAAAACATTATGGCGGGAACCAAATACCTGCGGCAGCAGTTAGACACCTTTAACGGTGATTTAAGACTGGCTCTGGCTGCATACAATGCCGGCGGCGGAGCAGTAAAAAAATACGGAGGCATTCCCCCTTATGCAGAAACGCAAAATTATGTCAAAAACGTTATGCACTCAATCAATACACTGGCCTGATTAAGAAATCTTGGCCAGATGCTGTGCCAGGGCTGATAATTCTTGCGACATGGCTTCCAGCTGTTCAATGCTGGCCGCCATCGTTTGAGTACGTTTAGCCTGATTCTGTACCACCTGTCCGGCCTCTTCCACACCGGCGGTAATCTCCTGAACAGATGCTTCTATATCGGCAAGAATGTCTGAAATTTTTTCTGTCGATTCAGTGCTGTTCTCAGCTAATTTCTTCACTTCATCCGCCACCACAGCAAAACCTCGCCCCTGTTCGCCACTGCGAGCCGCTTCGATGGCCGCATTTAAACCCAGCAATTTGGTTTGTTTAGCTATCGAGGTAATGATACTTACGACTTCTTCCGTTTCTCCTAATTGAATCACCGTACCCTGAGCAGAGTGGATGAGTTCATTGCCCTGAACTGCCATTGATTGGGCATTGTTAGTCAGATCTTCTACCACCTTGCTCACATCCTGCATGGTGACCGCCAGTTGATTTGACATCTGTGCCAGCCTCTCTGCTTCGCCATGCAAAGTATGAATCATTTCCTCTCTTGATTCAACCAGTGTCATCATCAGATTAGCTCCATGTGAATCAACCATATCAACATGCCCGGCCTTTTTTACCTCCACCTGCTGCTGAACTGGTTTCACCCCGGTGGCTTCTATAACGATATCCAGATCCGGAATAGCCAGAATTCTATCTATATCTGTATAAGCCTGAACACCTATCTCTCGAGCCAGGACCATACCGGGAGCCTGTTCGTTGACATCGCATATACCAGCTACCTGTACTGTTTCAATCCCTTGCAGAGCCCTGAGAATAGATGTACCTCCCTTACCAGCCCCAATAATTGCAACTTTTGTCATCTTCTTTCTCCCTTCCTCTTTTTGTAAGTTGTTCGGCTAAATACCATGAATCCCTGCTACTAATAATAAAACAGTTTATAATTATAGTATATAAGTTGACAATTATAAAAGGCTTGCATAAAATAAAACTTAATGAGCATATGTTCACTATGGAAAGCGAGGAAACACTGTGCCCAGACGACCAAAATGCCGACGTGTAGCTTATGAACCCCCTATTACGTCCTTTGTTCCCGGAGGAAACGGGGATGAAATTGAATATGTGACCCTGAAAGTAGAGGAATTCGAAGCCATACGTTTAAAAGATCATTTAAATCTGGAGCAGGAAGAAGCGGCAGCTTTGATGGATGTATCACGACCGACTTATCAACGTATACTTACTGAAGCACGAAGAAAAATCGCTGAAGCATTAATCATGGGAAAAGCTATTTCCATTGAAGGTGGAAATTATTGCCTAGGCAAGGGATATTGCCGTCGACAAAAACGCCGGCTGCAAAAACATGAAACCTGTCCAGCGCAGGAAAGCAGTATAGCAATAACAAACTCAAGGGGGAATATCGCTTTGGATAAAATCGCTATTTGTGCCAGTGGAAGTTCATCATCCTCAACCATTGATGAACGTTTTGGTCGCTGCCCTTTTTTTGTGATATGGGATGCTGACCAGAGAAACTATACCGCTGTGAAAAATACCGGTCTGGACGATGCACAGGGCGCAGGTACAGCTGTAACACAGGCCTTACTCAATCACGGAGTCGGTACCGTAATCACCAGGCGAATTGGCCCCAAAGCTTTCGCCGTACTCAATCAGGCTGGCATTAAAGTTTATGCCGCTCAGAGTGGTGATACGGTAGAAACAGCTTTACAGCAATATTTAGATGGAAAACTAGACGAATTAAAACAGGCCAATAATTAAAGGAGGATAAATCAATGTTAATTGCATTACCTAAAGAAGAAGATCGTATTTGTGCCCACTTTGGGCATTGTGAACAGTTTGCCCTTTATGACTCAGAAAGCAAAACATGGAAAACAGTGGACAATCCCGGACATGTTCCCGGTGCACTGCCAAAATTCTTAAAAGATTTAGGTGCTGAGGTGGTTATTGCCGGAGGTATGGGAGCCAAGGCCCAGCAGCTTTTTGAACAAGCAGGGATTGAAATTATCGTCGGAGTAGACCTGCCTCTGGTTGAAGCAGTGCAGGCTTATGAAGCAGGCACATTGATCAGCAGTGGTGCCGTTTGCCAGGAACATCAGCATGAAGGTCAATGTCATTCATAAGGCAGGGGAATCAGGGCATGAAAATCGCTATTGCCAGTGGTAAAGGTGGAACCGGCAAAACATTAGTAGCAACCGGTATAGCTCAATCCTTTGCCGGTGCACAAACTGTTTTGGTCGATGCTGATGTAGAGGAACCCAATGCAGGCTTATTTATTCCGCATACCAGAACAGGAACCAGAGAAGTAAGCCGCTATGTGCCACGTATTGAGCCAGAGCTTTGCAACTATTGCGCTTACTGTGCAGAAATCTGCCAGTTTAACGCCCTGGTGGTTTTACCCGAGCAGGTCATGGTCTTTGATGAGCTGTGTCATTCATGTGGCGCCTGTGAGTTTCTCTGTCCTCAACATGCCATTTATGAAGCAGAGCATCCTATTGGTATTATTGAAGAAGCGCGTTTTAATGAAGCCGTACTGCTTACTGGTCGGCTGGCGGTAGGTGAAGCGCAAAGTCCGCCTCTTATTAAAGCTGTTAAAGAGCAGGCCGGGGATGCAGAATTAGTGCTGGTGGATTGTCCGCCCGGGACCACCTGCCCAATGGTAGAAGCGATCAGCGATTGTGATCACTGTATCCTGGTAACAGAGCCAACACCTTTTGGTCTTCATGACTTGGCTCTTTCTCTGCAAGCTTGTGACATGGTCAATGTTCCCTGCAGCATTTTAATTAATCGTGATCGCGGTGATAGTCTAAATGTGGCGGAACTTGCTGCACAATACCAAGCCCCAATTATTGGCAGAATCCCTTACAATGAAGATCTGGCCCGAGCATATGCCCGGGGCGAAAACCCTACCACTGTGTTTCCAGAGCTGGAAACCATCTGGCAGGATGTAATCGCTGCCTGCAAGGAGGCTGTATCATGCAAGAAATCTTGGTCTTAAGCGGCAAAGGCGGTACCGGTAAAACCTTTATTGCCTCCTCTTTGATCGCCTTGAATCAGGATTGTATCGCCTGTGATTATGATGTGGACGCTTCCAATCTGCCCTTGTTGCTGCAGCCCCATTTAATTAAAGCAACTGCCTTTAGCAGCTCCAGGTATGCAGTCATTGATCGGGAACAATGTAACGAGTGTGGCAGCTGTGAAAAAAACTGCCGCTTCGAAGCTATTAAAGACTTGCAGGTTGATGCTGTGGTCTGTGAGGGATGCGCCCTATGCTTTCACCTCTGCCCGGTGGAAGCAGTTCATATGAAGGCTCGTTCATCCGGGAAATGGATGCAGGGAAATACTTCCCGGGGGCCGGTACTGTATTATGCCGAACTACAGCCCGGAGAAGAAAATTCAGGAAAACTGGTGGCGGCGGTAAAAGAGGCCGCACGCGCCTACGCCCAGCAATTTAATAATCCCCTGATCATAGCCGATGGCCCTCCCGGGATAGGCTGTGCGGTAATCTCTTCTTTAGTAGGAGTAACCCTGGCAGTACTGGTTACCGAACCAAGCGTATCTGGCTTTAGCGACCTCCAACGGCTGCAGAAACTGCTAAATTCAAGAAGGGTCCCGGCCGTTTTGATCATCAATAAATGGGATTTAAACCCTGATTTAAGCAAAACTATGCGGGAATGGGCAGAACAGCATAAAATCCCCTTTATAGGTAAAATTCCCTTCTCGCGCCAAATAGCGGATCATTATGCTGCCGGGGAAATCCCCGCCGATCAGGCAGAGCTGCAACCGCTCTTTCTCGACTTATGGGAAAAGATCTGGCATAATGTCCAAATCGCTCCATCATCTAAAGGCATGCACATTGAACTGTAAAAAAGAACCCGTACGGGTTCTTTTTTACAGAAGTTTTATTCAGTTCCTTTAACATTTTTATGATATTCTTGCAGTATAAAGTTTTAATATATATTCTATTTGGGGGAGAAGAAATTTTGTACTATGTAATTTATCCAATCTTTGAAGGCCTTTTTTCAGTATCATTTCAACCGGAGCTACCGGATTTAACCTTCGAAAACATTCACAGCTTTGTTTTTCTCGTGCTCGGTGAGGATGGCGAAGCTATCCTGGTTGATACCGGCTTCCCAACCCAGGATGTACGGGGAACAACTTTTAGTTTCCATAAGACACCGCAACAGGATATCCTGGTTGCTCTGCAGCAACATGGTCTGGCAGCAGCAGACATTCCTTACATCGTGCAAACCCATCTTCACTGGGATCATACCGCTAACATGCAGCGTTTCACCCATGCCTCTTTTTATGTTCAGGCGGAAGAGTTCAGATCCCTGCTGCAATTAAATCCTAATGAAGAAACATACTACAGCCCATCAAACTGGATGCCACTTTTAAACCGTATTCATTTGATAGAAGGCAGCCAAGAAATTAAACCAGGACTACGCCTGTTTCTGACCGGGGGGCACACACCTGGTCATCAGGTACTCGAAGTTAACACTCGTTCCGGTCCTGTCATCCTGGGAGGTGATCTCCCCTTTAATTACGATCAGCTCTGGAAAATGGTTCCTGAGCAATTCTGGACCTGGTACAGGAACGGTCCGGGGAAAAAGTACTACTGGGATCCGCAAACCTTTAAAAGCATTGAAAACTGGCTGCGGACCAGTGGGCATTATGAGCGTCCAGCAATTGAAAAAATGGATTATCAAGCAGTAAAAAAATCAGGTAAGCGCCTCATTTTATCTCATGACCCACGCTTGCTAAAAATCCCCCGTATACCAGAATAAACAAAAGGATGAGAGAGGGCCGAGCTTTTCACTGCTAACCTTTCCCCAGCAAAAAACAGTTTTCAGATCAGGTCCCTTAAAGGAAATACGAAGTACAGCGGCCAGAACTTGATGCCCGGATCAGCTTTGTATTCAACTTAACTCAGCTGTACCGGTTTTTTGTTATCTCCTGTTTTTTTATGGCTGTTTCTTCTTCAGCTAGCTGTTCGGTATATAAACGCTGCCGGAAAGAATACATAATCCTATAGCAGGGAGAAAAAAGAAAAAGACACAGAAAAAAATTAGTTAAACTATGAGCCAGATCAAACTTAAAGCTCAGCGCATAGGTAGCCAGATAAGTCTTCAGGGTAAGCGGGTAGATAAAGGTCAACCAGTGGCTGAGGTTGGTAATCCATCCAAATAAAAAGCCCCATACCGCACCAAAAACAGCCATCGGTAGCGGCCTTTTCATGCCCTCCCAGCGGCTGACAGCACCGGCACTCAGGCCGATCAACCCCCAAGCTAACATCTGCCAGGGGGTCCAGGGTCCCTGCCCCAGAAAAAAGTTCGAAACCAGAGCAGCGGTAGCACCAGTAAAGAAGCCCACCCGCCCACCAAAAACCACACCACTCATGATGATTAAAAAAGTCATGGGCTGCACCGAAGGAAGCATAGCAAAAGGTATCCGTACCAGAGCTGCCAGAGCAGACATAGTCGCAATAAGAGCTAGTTCTTTGCCCCCTTCCTTACGACGAAAAAACAGGTAAGCAATTATTATCAGTAAGATTACGATGAGGGTGGATAGAAAGCCCCAGTTGATTTGCACGTCTTTAACTCCTTTAAGTGATGGATTGCAGCCCTGCGTGTATGTACATCATCATCAAATCCCCGAAAGAGAAGCCCCACCTGTGAGCGGTAGAAAACATTGCTGGCCATGACCTCTGTTACTGGCCCCTGAGCCATTACCTT
This sequence comes from Syntrophomonadaceae bacterium, assembly GCA_012840625.1. Lineage (GTDB taxonomy): Bacteria > Bacillota > Syntrophomonadia > Syntrophomonadales > Syntrophomonadaceae > DUSB01. The sequence goes on along the minus strand of DUSB01000025.1, from coordinate 5,548 downwards.
ACCCTGATAAAGAAAAATCACCCTATCCGTATATTCAGTAACAAAATCCATATCATGACTGACTAGAATGGCTGCTGTTCCCTGTTCCTCTACCAGGCACTGGAGCTGCTGGCCAAAATTTTGTTTCTGTTCTTCATCCATACCCTGTACCGGTTCGTCTAATAAAAGCAGCGGTGGTTCGGCGGCAAACAGGCAGGCCAGAGCTGCTCGCTGCTGTTCACCAGCACTTAGACTTCTTGGATCCTGCTGAAGAAAAGCACTTAAGGAAAAACGCTCCGCCAGCTTGTACAGATATTCGGGCTTTTCCTGCTGGCTTAACTGCAGATCCTCCCACAGGGTGTCAGCAACAAAATAATCCTCCAGCTGCTGGGGAAGATAAGCTATCCCGCTGGCTGCAGGAAACGGCTGTATTTCACGGGGATAAGCTATACGCCCTGATTGTGGCTGCAAAACCCCCATCAACAAATTTAACAGCGTTGATTTCCCTGCCCCATTGCTGCCTACCACACCAATAATCTCGCCTTTTTCAACAGAAAATGTTACCCGCTGCAGCGCTTTTTTGCCATCAGGATAGGTATAAGAAACCTTATCTACTTTCAGCCAGTTTTCAATCCGCCTGGACCGGGCAGGAGATTTTTTATACTCAGGCTGTGGCCTCCTTGCATTCCATTCATACTCCGCCAGAACTTGACGCCCTTCCAGTACGGTTAAAGGCCTTTGCTGGTAACCTGCAGAAGCGAAAACATCAGGCAGGACAGGACAGAGAGGATAGGATCTGTGTACCATCCATTCTGTAAGCTCACGAGGCGTACCATCAAATAGAATCATGCCCTGATCCATAAGCAGTACCCGATCCACCAGCGGTAAGCACTGATGCAGGCACTGTTCCGCCATAATAATGGTAAATCCCTGTGTCTCCTGCAGACGTTTCAAAAGAGCCAGAAATTCTGCTGCACTAACTGGATCCAGATGTGCAGTAGCTTCGTCCAGAAGCAGTACGGTCGGATACATAGCCAGGACTCCAGCCAGAGCCACTTTTTGCTTCTCCCCTCCAGACAGGGTGGAAACATTCTGTTGCTGTATATTGCGTAAATTGAGCAGTTCTATTACTTCAGCTATACGCCGCCTCATAAGCTCAGCTGATATACCCAGGTTTTCCAGACCAAAAGCGATATCCCGCTCTACATCGCCAAAAAGCAGCTGGGCATCGGGATTTTGAAACACCATCCCCATTTCCTGGTATAAATCCCGGCTCTGCCATAGTTGCAGTGCTGCTCCTTTATAACGAATTTCCCCGGCAATACGCCCACCATGAAAATCAGGGATTAAACGATTCATCAGCTGCAGCAGGGTTGATTTTCCACTGCCTGATTTCCCTGCCACCAGCACAAATTCTCCCGCCTGTATAGCGGTATTAAGCTGCCATAAAGCGGGTTCCTTTTTCTCTGGATAATAGTAGCTCATATTCTCTATTTCAATCAATGCCATTCATTTCATCCCTTCGCAGCAGGGGAAGCATTAAAACCAATACCAAAATAACAGGCAGCCATACTGTTGCCGCAGCAGAGACTGATCCAAGCGCCATCCACAGGCCAGCGGCCATGATCCCCAGTGCCCAGCTGCTTAACAGCCAATCAAGCTTTTCCCATTCAGCCTGAAAATACTGACTGCGAGGACCACTGCCAAAAGCCCTGGCCTGCAGTATTTGTGCTGTGCTCATCGATTCATCCAATGAAGCCCGCAGCAGATTTAAAAGAAAAGGGCGTATAGATTTAGCCCGTGTTTTAATGGTTCCGTCTTCAAACTGCACCCCGCGATACATCTGTACCTGTCTTATTCTTTTCGCCCGTTCATAAAGGCGAGGCAGAATACGCAGGGTCATAACCATCAAAAGTGCTGCCTGTCCTCCCCGGGGCCCTATTAAATCTAACATGCGCTCGGCAGGAAGCAAGGCACTTATCAGCATGAAAACTGCCAACACCACCAGCAATTTTAAACCCATAGCCAAGCCAAAAAAGAATGCTTCCTGGTATATTATGCACTGACCCAGCAGCGGTAGGGCAAAAACCAGCAGTGGCTGTTCTCCCTGCTGGTTAAAAATTACATTGAAAAAGATAATAAGCAGGAACATTGGTAGCCCATAGACAAAAAGCCTTTTTACCGCCTCCTTATTTCCGTAGTATTTATTGGCCGCCGTCAGGCAGACCAGCATAGTTAAGAGTGCTATCCATTGTTCCAGCAATAGAGCCACCAGAAAAATAACCAGCAGGTATAGTGCCAGACTGCGTGGATGATAGGCATTTCCCGGAGAACTGAGCCCCATCATAGAGTAATTCCTGCCCCAGCAACCACCCTCTGCAAAGACTTTTCAGCCCGGACAGCTAGATCATTATCCACCGTCAAGAGCTGTCCATCCTGGAATAAAATTTTCCCATCCACCATGGTAAACTTTACATCACCAGCCGCAAGCTGATAAACAATCATTCCATAGGGGTCACTATATTGGTGAGGACAGCTATGATACTCATTGGGATTCAAAATGACCAGATCAGCTTTTTTCCCCACTTCCAAACTGCCAATCTCATCCTGTAAACCTATGGTTCTGGCTCCATTTAAGGTAGCCATTTCAACGATCTGCCGGGCTGGCATGCTGGTGGGGCCATGCAACGGTTTTTGTATAAGCGCCGCCATCCGCATTTCCTGGAACATGCTCAGATTATCATTAGCAGGAGCACCATCGGCTCCTAGACCAACTGTAATCCCCTGCTGCAGATAATCTACCACCGGAGCAATCCCGGAAGAAAGCTTCATATTGCAGGAAGGGCAGTGAGCCACATGCACTCCCCGTTCTTTTAGAATGCCCATTTCCTCTCTATCCACATGGATACAATGTGCCAGAATCGTACGTTCATGGCACAGACCCAACTTATCCAGATAAACTATATTGCGCATCCCTCTTTCTTCTTCTACCAGCTGGCATTCGGAGCGGTTTTCCGAGGCATGGGTATGCACATAGGCCTGCAGTTCACTGGATAAGGCGGCCACTTCTCTAAGCAGCGTTTCACTGCAGGAAGGTACAAAGCGAGGGCAGAATGCATAGCGGAGGCGGCCCTGTGCGGTCTCGTGCCAGCGCCTATATAGATCCAGGCTTTCCTGTACAGACTGATCGATTTCTTCCGCCAGCAGGCCAGCATTATTCTCGCCATGATCCATCATGCATTTGCCGCCGATATAACGAATACCACTTTCCCTGGCAGCATAAAAAGCTGCATCTGTATGGCGTACAGTGCCCATATCTACAATAGTGGTAGTCCCCCCCTGCAGCAGTTCCGCAATGCCTAGCAGGGCCGAATGATAAAGTGATTCTTCATCATGGGCTGCCTCCAGAGGCCAGATACGGAGATTCAACCAGTCCAGAAGCTCCAGGTCATTGGCCATACCGCGAAATAAAGTCTGGCAAAGATGAACATGGGTCTGAATAAGCCCCGGAAGAAGCAGCTGCCCTTCCGCATCAATTACTTCATCTTCCTGCGCCGGAATCAGCTTTCCTATGGATTGAATACGATCATTTTCTACCAGCAGATCACCTTTTATGATCTCCCGTTCCTGATTCATCGTCACCAGGGTACCGTTTTTAATAAGAATTGCCATATATACTTCCTTTCTGCCAGCTTTTCTCCCCTACCGGCAGTTTACCAGCAAAAAAAATCGTTACACAAATTGTTCCTTGATCTATTATACGGAAAGAATTCCCTGATGCAAAACTAGGCCGCTACCTGATTGCTTCCCTATTTTTATTGACACTAGGCGGTTTTGTCCCTATAATATTTAAGTACGTATTCTCAGGCGCTATTCTAAATGCGCCTTTCATCACCAGGGGGCGTGGTGGAACTGGCAGACACGCTTGACTTAGGATCAAGTACTTCACGGTGTGCAGGTTCGAGTCCTGTCGCCCCCACCATATTTATAGCATAAGACGGCCGTGCTATTCAGCGCGGTTTTTTTATATAAACATAAATTTTCCGGCAAAAAATCAAAATATTAACCTACTAATCCGCTCCCAGTTGTGCAGAACTGAAACGCTTTTTTCTACAATCTAAGAAGACCGGGAGCACTCCCGGTCTTCTGTTCAAAGTTACATTTTCAATCCATTTTCTTATCCTGGCAAATTTACTCAATATGATTAGGATAGTCAAATATCTTGCCCTGCCAGGTACGTATGCGCACCTTCTCATCATCCAGCGACAGCAAGTAATTGGGAGTAATAGGAGTCTTCCCATAGCCATCAGGGGCATTAATAATATAGGTGGGCACAGCCAGACCGGAGGTATAGCCCCGTAAATGCTGTATAATCTCCACACCTTTTTGCACCGGGCTAATGAAGTGACTGGTGCCCTTTACTTCTTTGGCCTGGAAAATATAATAAGGGCGGACACGTATTTTTAACAATTCCTGATTAAGTTTTTTCATGACATGAACATCGTCATTAATACCTTTTAATAAAACTGCCTGGTTGCCCAGGACAATGCCTGCTTCCACCAATCGATCACAGGCCTGCTTGGCTTCCGGAGTAACTTCCAGGGGAGTATTAAACTGGGTATTAATATAAAGCGGTGGATATTTCTTTAAGATGCTGCATAGCTCGGAAGTGATACGCTGCGGCAATGTAACCGGAGCACGGGTCCCAATACGCTTGATTTCTACATGCTCTATGCTATCCAACTCACCTAAAAGCCAGTCCAGGGTGCGATCACTTAACATCAGCGCATCCCCACCGGTTATTAACACATCACGGATCTCAGGATTATCACGGATATAGCTTAGAGCTTCCTCTAGATCAGCTCGCAGAGCATGATGATCGGTTTCTCCAAAATTGCGACGGCGTTGACAATGCCGGCAATACATGGCACATTGATTGGTTACATTAATAATCAAACGGTCTGGATAACGACGGGTAATCCTGGGAGCCGGGCTGGTGGTTTCTTCGCCCATAGGATCGTCTTTCCCCCGGGTGTCCTGTACTTCTAATATGCTGGGAATGGCCTGCATAAATACAGGTGAACTGGCGTAGTGTTCAAAATCAATCAGGCTTAAATAATAAGGGGAAACAGCCCAGCGAAGTTGTTCCGAAATCTTTTTTAAGACCTGTACTTCAAACTCATTTAGATCTATGATGGCAGCTAAAACATCAGCATCTTTAATCCGATGCTTCATCTGCCAGCGCCAATCATCCCAATCACTCTGCTCGGCCTGAAAATACTGCAAAATACGCTCCCGGTTAAGAGCAGTACGTTCCTGCACGCGCATTCCTGTCTCAATCTTTTTTTCTGCCTGGAGATAATCTTGAATCTCACTTTTAAGCTCTGCAGCACGTTGCAGTGAAATTCTCCGCTTCTGCTCCTGCTGATTTGCTTGTAAAGCATCTTCCCATAGCATAAAAAAACCCTCCTTTTCAAATTGATAGAAATAAAGAGGGTAAGATATTGTTTTTTTAGAAAACGATATCCTCCCCTGATATGCCTGCGAGGTTAGCTGAAGGGTTCGGGCT
>DUSB01000230.1 GCA_012840625.1 Syntrophomonadaceae bacterium | reverse complement strand
GAATAAAGCCTGCCAACTATTTAGTCGACAGGCCAAGCTGCTCCTGATGGAGCAGCAAAATATCTGATTACCGTAAATCAACCTGTACAGCAGGGGCATCACCCCACAGGTCTTCTAATTTATAATAATCGCGTTGTTCAGGGTGAAAAACGTGAACAATCCATGAACCATAGTCTAACACCACCCACTTGCTTTCCTGATAACCATCCCTGCGTAGTAGATCAATACCCAGCTCGGCCATCTTTTTCTCAATGTTTTCCGCAATGCTCCTGATCTGTACGGAGCTCCTGCCACTGGCAATAACAAAATAGTCGGCCAGGATGGTTAATTCCCGCACATCCAGCATTATTAAATCTAAAGCTTTTTCTTCCAGTGCGGCGTCTGCTATGCATCTCACGATCTTATCCTCACCTAACAAAAGCAACCCTCCAATAAATAAAATAGATGAGATTTAACCTGCTTACTAATAAGTATTTTTTCAAGCCTGTCCTTTTAATAAAGATCTATGTTAATTATACCATGCTTCATCTTAAGCTGTATTTACTCCTTCAGGGCCTGCAAAAAATTATTGCGTACCTTTATAGTCTGTGGATGCAATAAACGTCCCTGTTCAAGACAATAGCGGATGGTAGAATCCAGGGCAAAAAGCATAGCCTGATCCAGGTCTTTCCTGGCAAGGCATTGCAGGCGCTGCAAGCCCGGATAATCACGCCCCGGTTCAATCATATCCGCCAGGAAAATAATCTTATCAAAATCGCTCATCTGTTCTGCCCCCAAGGTATGAACCCGTATAGCATAAAGAATTTCGGGATCCAGCACTTTGCCTTCTGCTTCTAACAGATAGGCTCCCACAGTGGCATGTAAAAGATCCGGCACCTGTCTTTCAATTTCTTCCTGGAGCAGCCGCTGCTCTTCAGCTATACGCAAAAGCTCTGCACCGGATAAGCCTTTGGCATAATCATGCAGCAGTCCGGTTAGATACGCTTTTTCTGCATCCAGTCCATAATCCCGTGCCATTTCCCGGGCAGCCAGAGCAACCTGCAAAGAATGCTCATAGCGTCGGCGAGACAAACGTGATTCTATAAGCTCTAAAGCTTGTTCAGAAGCAAGCATTCCATCACTTCCTGTATAGTTGATGATGATAAATATACGCTTCCACATCCGCCGGCAGCAGGTAGCGCACCGTTTGGGCGGATGCAATACGATGACGTATATTGGAAGATGAAATATGTAAGCCCGGTATTTCCAGCTGTATAAGCTGCTCCTGGGGCCGGGGTAAAATCGCATCATAAGCCGCATCCAATTGAAACGAATAGCCAGGGCGGGTAACCACAACCAGACGACTTATTTCTGCAATACGGGCTGGATTCCTCCACTCAGGTAAGTCCAAAAAAGAATCCATACCCATAATAAAGTAAAGCTCGCTATGAGTCAGTCGGCGGGATAATTCCTCCAGGGTATCAACCGTATAAGAAGGCCCGCTGCGACGTATTTCAATATCCAGGGCTTCAAATTGAGCATGATCTTTTAGCGCCAGCCTGACCATCTGCAAGCGGTGTTCAGCTGCAACGATTTCAGTTGCATCCTTATGAGGCGGCTGAGCAGAGGGAGTAAAAAACACCTTGTGTAAACCAAGTGCTTCCCGGCTCCATTCAGCTGCCACCAGATGACCATAATGAATAGGATTAAAGGTACCGCCCATTATACCTATACGCTGCTTGGGTCGCATAATCTACCCCCAGTTCATCTTCACTGCACGAATTACTGCCTTTTATGATAAGACATCAGCAAACTAAAATGCAAATAAGCAAAACTTTAGTTGAAAGATTAAAGAAAATGCTTTACCCTTGTAATGATGTATAACTACCGGAGAGATAAGTTATGAGTAATAATACCAGATCATCACAGGTTAAGACCCAGGCAAAATTTCGCAACATAACCCTGCATTTTCACAATCAGGGCTTACGCAGCTATATCGAGGTTGACCTATGTAAAGAATGTCCTCGACAGGATGATAAGGGCTGCTGTGCACATTACTCTCCTGTTTTTTACCCTACAGATATGGCTCATCTGTACATACATGAACCGGGACTGATAGACCTGATCTTTTCCCGAGAGCATATAACGGTTTTGGATACATCAGTTACTGTCAATCATAGTATAGATGGAGATAGTTTTCGCTGTTCTTTTCATTCCAAAAAAAGCGGCTGTTTACTCCCCCAACCCATGCGGGAATCTATATGCAGACATTTTGTTTGTCCTGGAATCGCCTGGTGGGAAGAAAGTAAACTTCAACCCTGGAAACAGTTTTTTGATCAGCTGCAGAGCTATGAAATTGAGTTAAACAACCGTATAGGTCAAACATTGCGCACCAGAGGTCTGACCCTTCGTCAACCTGAATTAAGATATAGTTTCCTGAAAGAAGCCAGTAAACTATATCTGGAGGCCTTACGGCATCCCCCTTCTTTTTATACACAGGTGCCCTCCCATGAAATTGCCTATCTTAAACGGGAGCTTAAATATGGTCAGGAATGGATACTGTGAAAAAACGCAGGAGGTTATCATTATGGAATGGAACCGCAACCATAGCATTGTTGATAATGTACTGGATGCTATCGGACTCACCCCTATGATACGTTTAAATCGGATCGCCGCGGATATTACCACTGAAATTTGTATCAAACTGGAGTACACCAATCCCAGCGGAAGTCTGAAAGACCGCGTCGTTAAACAGATTATAAGAGAAGCTGAAAAACGAGGTGAGCTGCGCCCCGGTATGATTCTTTTGGAAGGTACCACTGGTAATACAGGTATTTCCACCTGTATGGTCGGTGCGGCATTAGGGTATAAGGTCATTATTGTCATGCCGGAAGGAATGAGCGAAGAACGCAAAAAAACCATCCAGGCTTATGGAGCAGAGTTAGTGCTGACCCCAGGAGCTGAAACAGACGTTGATTTAGTCTTAGAAGAAGTAGAACGAATCAAAAAGCAATACGGTGATCAGATTTTTGAAATTGGCCAATTTTATCGTAACGATAATGTGAAAGCACATCTGGCTAACACCGGCCCGGAAATATGGGAGCAAACTGCCGGTAACCTGGACGCCTTTATCATGTGTGAAGGAACCGGAGGAACTGTTACCGGGACAGCACAATATTTAAAACGCCAAAACCCTGATATTAAAATCTATATTTCTGAACCAGCAGAATCACCTATGCTGTCAGCTGGCAAAGTGGGAAAACATCAAATCCAGGGAATTGCTGACGGCCTCATACCAGAAATCCTGGACTTAGATTGGATTGATGGCATCATCCTATGCAGTTCTGATGAATCAATGCATATGGCACAGCGTATGGCCAGAGAGGAAGGGATTTTCTGTGGAATGTCTTCCGGTTGCAACGTACTGGCGGCCCGCAAACTTGCTCATAAATACCCTGAAATGAAGCGCATTGTAACCATGGTAAACGATAATGGCCTGCGCTACCTTTCTACACCACTCTGCGGGGCAGAACTTAATCGTCCCGACCTGGATCGGGATTATACCATGAAAGCGGAAGATCTAGAAAAGTTAGCTCGCTATTCCTTTGAAATCATCGAATAGAATATTTTACTGCAACCCTGTTAGTTTTAAAACTGACAGGGTTTTTCTAAGAGTTGCCAGCCTTTATCAAGGCCCGTATATGAGCAAGAAGCACCACAACCGCTAGGCCTATGTAAGCGGGATTGTGTGATTGCCAGACTGCATACAGCGCCATGAGAACAGCACCAACGATATTGGCTCTATCCACCTGCCGCATCCAGGGATAAGTGAGCAGCCATCCTAGAGAAAAAGACAGCACGACCCACCAGCTTCCTCCTACAAGCACACCCCCAAATGCGGTAGCCAGACCCTTCCCTCCCTGGAAGCGAAGCCAGAACGGAAAATTATGCCCCAGTACCGCTATGCACAGCAATTCAATGCCACCTATTCCGCTCATCACGCCTAAATACCAGGCTAGAACACCCTTCAAAAAATCCAACATAAAAACGGCTATTGCTGCCGACCAGCCCATTACCAGTCTAGTATTCATGGTGCCTACATTTCCACTGCCGTATTCTCGAATATCTATCCCCCGCCTGCACTGAACCAAAATATAGGCACAGGGAATGCTGCCCAGTAAATAAGCCGCCAGTACATAAGCGACTTTTTCCCCTCCACCCATAGGCGCGCCCCCCTAGCTAGAGATACAATCTATTATTCTCATCATACCTTATCTGCGCGCATTGTATAGATCAGGATCATCCCTAGGTAGAACTTAATTCTTCCTATCGGGCTGTTCATCCATCGCGGCTGGCAGCTACTATTTCTGCATGATACCTCATAGCAGCGCAAGCACTTTTTCGGTAATTTTTTCTTGCTGGTTTCCGCAAGCAGTATCTTCGCGGGTACAATTGTTGTTAAGCACCCGCAAAACATCCCTGTTAACCAGTATGGACTGCATAAGTACTACCATTCCGGATTATACCCTATGCACAATTTGCTGCTGCTCGACGTGATGAATTTAACCTGCTCCATTGCGACATCATGTATAAAAGCCAGGCCTCTTCTAAAGCTAACACTGGTAGACAATTATTAAATCATGACATTCCATTTCTCACCACAATCAATTGGACCTTTATAATATATGGTATTTTTTACTTTATCCTTAGCTCAATTAGCAAGAACATGTTATATTTATGAAAACACCATTTAGCAAAATACTCTGGATATTTTGCTAAATAATCAAAGGAAGGATGGCGGCTAACTGTTTATATGGGTAAAATGATAATAGTAAGTCTATTCTAAAAATGACAGAAGGAGTTGCTAAAAACATGATTGTTATTGATGCGTTGAGGCAAGAACATGAAATGATTGATACGGTTATTAAAAGAGCTGTCCAGATCGCCCAGGACATTCGCAATGGCCACGTCAATGATCTTGATACCATGGATGAAATTGTTAATTTCCTGATCAAATTCACCAACCAGTATCATTTTGGTAAAGAAGAAGAGTATCTTTTCCCTACTCTGTTTGAAAAAGGAGTACCTGACGAAAATGGACCGGTTGGCGTTATGCTGAAGCAGCATGCCTTGGCACGTGAATATTTAGCTTCTATGACCGAAGCCCTGGAAAAGCTGAAAGCTGGACGCGGTGGTTATTCAGCCAAGATTCTACATCGTAACACGGAAAGCTATGCCAAACTCTTAGAAAATCATATGCAAAAAGAAAATACGGTGCTCTTTCCTATGATCAAAGAGGTTTTAAGCAGTGAAGAACAGGATCAACTAGAAAAGGATATTCAGGCCTTTATTCAACGTAAACCACAGGCCGAAATCTATGAACAATATGCCAACCTTGCTGCTCGTTTGTGAAAATAATTTCATAATCCTGGCTTTGTACGCAAAATAGCCCTCCAGGCGATTGAAAGCTATATTCCTCCACACTGTCACCTGTACGGGACAGATCGGAGGAATAGGTTCTGGGTTCGTAGCCACTGCCTGCTAGGTCTTATTCAGGGCTGAAAAACAAAGAAAAAGACTCCTTTGCGCTAATAAAATTTACAAAGGAGCCTTTTTTATCAGAGCCTTTAGGAGCGAATCTGGCCATCACCATAAATAATAAATTTGGTAGTGGTCAGTTCCCTTAATCCCATCGGTCCTCTGGCATGGAGCTTCTGGGTGCTGATACCCATCTCGGCTCCAAAGCCAAAGACATTACCATCAGTAAAGCGGGTGGAAGCATTGGCATATACAGCTGCGGCATCAACACCAGCCATAAAACGCCTTACATGACCGTAGCTTTCGCTTACAATAGCTTCACTGTGTCCTGTGCCGTATGTATTGATATGATCCAGGGCTTCCTCCAGGCTATCAACCACTCGTACAGCAATAATCAGGTCCAGATACTCGGTTTCCCAATCTTCTACCCTGGCCGGAATAGCATCAGGATAAATCTTACAGGTTCGTTCACAGCCACGGATTTCTACCCGGGCTTCTTTTAGTTTGTTCAGGATGCCCGGCAGCATTTCATCAGCAACCTGCTGATGAATCAGCAGGGTCTCGGCGGCATTGCAAACCGACGGTCTTTGTACCTTGGCGTTATATACAATGGGCACAGCTTTTTCATAATCGGCTTCTTCATCAATATAGATATGACAGTTGCCCATGCCGGTCATGATATAAGGCACAGTAGCGTTTTCTTGCACCGCTTGTTTAAGTCCCTTGCCGCCGCGGGGAATGAGTACATCCAGATAATCATTCATCTTCATCAGATAAACCGCTGCTTCCCGACTGTCGCTGTCTATAAGCTGTATGGCACCTTCCGGTATGCCAGCCCTGCTAGCAGCTGTGGAAATAATCCTGGCAATCATACGATTGGAATAAAGTGCTTCCTCGCCACCGCGTAATAGAATAGCATTGCCTGCCTTGAGGCAGAGAGCAGCTGCATCGGCTGTTACATTGGGTCTGGATTCATAAATTATCCCTACCACTCCCATAGGGGTCCGTATACGTCCTACGTCCAGTCCATTAGGGCGACGTTGCATCTCGATTACTTCCCCTACTGGATCGGGTAGAGCCGCTATCTCTCGCACTCCCTGAGCCATATCATGAATACGCTTCTCATCAAGTGCTAGGCGATCCAACAAAGCATCACTCAGACCATTTTCCCGCCCAGCCTGCAGATCCTGCTGATTGGCCTGCATAATTTCTGCTTGCTGATCTTCCAGTGCATCCGCCATACTGATCAAAGCTTCGTTCTTTAAGGAAGTGGAAGCAGTTGCTAGAAAACGGGCGGCTTTCCGCGCCTGTTCTCCCTGTTCTACCATCGTCTTCCAGAGTAAATCATTCATAATCCATCCCTCCTAAATTAACCAAAAACCGTCAATTATTAACCCACAGGTTATTACGGTGAATCACCTCATCATAATCTTTGCTTCCCAGTATATTTTCTATTTCCGTGCTGCGCCTACCTGCTATCAGGCCAATCTCTTTTGCACTATAATTGACCATGCCCCGTGCTATCTCCCGGCCACCTGCATCCTTTACCGCCACCACATCCCCACGCTGAAAGTCGCCCTCAACCTTCTGGATACCGGAGGGAAGCAGACTCTTTCCCTTTTTTAGCAAGGCAGTACAAGCACCCTGATCTATCGTTATTATTCCATTTACCACCGTACCAAAAGCAATCCATTTTTCACGGGCATGCATGCGGTTTTCTTTAGGAACAAAAAGAGTACCAATCATTTCTCCCGCAACAATACGACTTATTACCTGCTCTTCATCACTATTGGCAATAACCATGGGAATACCTGCTGCCATACATATTCTGGCAGCCCGCAGTTTAGTCAGCATGCCACCGGTAGAAAACTCCCTGCCCTGTGTGCCTGCATTTTCTTCCATGCTGGTATCGATTTCCTTTACTTCACTCATAAGCCTTGCATCCGGGTTATGCCGGGGATCAGAATCGTAAAGACCATCGACATCAGATAGAATAATCAATAAATCTGCATTGACAATCCCGGCCACCAGACTTGACAGCGTATCATTATCCCCAAAGCGAATCTCTTCCACCACTACCGTATCGTTTTCATTGATGATGGGAATAACATTCATATTCAAAATAGCCAGCAGCGTATTGGTGGCGTTCAGATATCGTATACGTTCATTTAAATCATCACGGGTTAATAAAACCTGAGCAATCGTTTGCCCGTATTCAGCAAATATCTTCTCATACATATGTAAGAGTGAACCCTGACCTATAGCAGCCAGAGCCTGTTTCTCCGGCAGGGTACGGGGTACACGCTTAAGACCCATACGGTTAGCACCTATGCCTATGGCTCCGGAGCTAACCAGAAGGATCTCCTTGCCCTGATTATGCAGGTCTGCCATTTCACGTACCAAGCGTTCAATCCGGTTTAAATTCAGCTTTCCATTGGGATAGGTGAGGGTACTGGTCCCTACTTTTATCACTATCCGCTGGCTGTGCTTAAAACTCTTTCTTAGATCATCCATCTATCTATACACTCCAGTATTACTCACTATATTCGAATTCCAAATCCAGAATGCGTACCAGATTTCCTTCCTGAATTCCCTTCTCGCGCAGCGCTTCCTCCAGACCCATTCTCTCAATCGTACGCTGGAAACGCTGTAGCGATCCATCCTGTTCAAAATTGGTCATCCTGACCAGATTTTCAATCCGTTTACCGCTGACCACGTATATCCCCTCTTCCACCTGAATGGTAAAAGGTTTCTCGTCTTGATAGCGATGTAGCACCCTTTCTTCTCCTTGATGCTGATCGGCAGGAATGGATTGTAGTAAGGCATAGGTTTTTTCTATAACTGCATCAAGCCCCTGACCTGTTGCAGCGGATATACCCAGAACCTTTTCTCCATAGCGCTCCTGTAACACAGTTAGGTTCTGGCTGGCTGCAGGGATATCCATTTTATTGGCTAGAATTAAAAACGGGCGTTCCAGCAGTTCTGGTTTATAAAGTTCCAATTCCCGCCGTAAGGTTTCATAGTCTTCCACTACATCCCTGCCATCTAACTCAGCCGCATCAAGAATAAACAGCAGCACCCGGGTGCGTTCAATATGCCGTAAAAAATCATGTCCCAATCCGGCCCCTTGATGGGCGCCTTCAATAAGCCCTGGGATATCAGCAATAACAAAGGATTCTTTATCCCGGGTGACTACCACGCCTAGATTAGGTACCAGAGTGGTAAAAGGATAATCCGCAATCTTGGGGCGGGCTGCCGAAACCCGGGATATAAAGGTAGATTTTCCGGCATTGGGAAAGCCAACCAGCCCCACATCAGCCAGCAATTTGAGCTCCAATCTAATCCATCTTTCTTCTCCAGGTTCTCCATTCTCAGCCATGGAAGGGGCTTTGTGTGTAGAGCTGGCAAAACGGCTGTTACCGCGCCCACCACGTCCTCCATGAGCAACCACGCACTGCTGTCCGTGTGTGGTAAGATCTGCCAAAATTTCACCGGTATCATCATCGCGTATTATGGTTCCTACCGGGACACGAACCAGTAAATCCTCCCCACCGGCACCGTGCTGGTTTTTTCCCTTACCATGCTGACCACGTTTAGCCTTAAAGTGTTTATTATAGCGAAAATCCATCAGGGTGCTTAAACCCTGGTCGGCTTCAAAGATTACGCTGCCTCCCCGACCTCCATCGCCACCAAAGGGACCACCCATGGCTACATATTTCTCTCGACGGAAAGCTACACAGCCATTACCTCCATCTCCACCTTTAACAAATATCCTGGCTTGATCGATAAACATTGGCATCACTCCCTGTGAACATGTACCAGTCGTGTACCCTCTGGCAGCTTTTCGCAGGAAAAGCACAGATCCCATCCATCCTTGTTTTCATAAATGGAGAGATAAACAAGCTCCTCATCCACTGACTCCACTATGTCTTCCATGAGCTCCTTAATGGCCAGCAGAGGCTGCGCCTGGACCTGTAATGCTTTCCATTCGGTGATTTCTAAATCTTCATACCTTAATAAAATACCCAGATCCCGCGCGGATAATAACTGTTCATAAAAATATAAAGCAGCCTCCGAAGGCAGGGATTCAAAAAGCAACCTTTCCTCTCCGGCTTCCTCATTGATTTTTTGTATATAGTCAAGTGCTTTTTGTGACATGCCCAGCTGCAGGTAGCCACTAATGACCTGAAAATGATTGCCATAATCATGGCGCATCCTGCGCAAAAGCCTGACAAAACCCTCTGTATTCATCACTATATTCCACCTATTTCTGTCAACTATTGGCCTTATCATAACAAAAAACCCCTGAATGAATCCAGGGGTTTGATGCATGCTCATAGTATCATTTTTATGCTTCCAGCGGGTATACACTCACTCGTTTACGATTTTTACCCATTTGTTCGTATTTTACCTGGCCATCAACCGTAGCAAAAATCGTATCATCGCCACCCTTTTTAACGTTATGTCCAGGGTGTATTTTGGTTCCCCGCTGACGTACCAGAATGGTTCCAGCCATTACGGTCTGACCATCAAAGCGCTTAATTCCCAGGCGTTTGGATTCACTATCACGTCCGTTTTTGGTGCTGCCCATTCCTTTTTTATGAGCAAAAAGCTGTAAATCCATTTTAAACATCTCAAAATCCACCTCCTGATACCTTTACATACTGCGGGTAAGCTTCCTGCATGGAACGCAATCCCATTTCCATAGTCGATAAAATAACGTTGGCCTTCTGCCGATCTTCGCGGCTGAGATTCGCTGGTAAAAAACAATGCAAGCAACCATCTTTTATTTCATAAACCGGCATCTGGCGCAAATGCTTCATTAAGCCCAGCAGAGCTGTCTGAGTAACTGCAGATACGCCTGCACAGTATATGTCTTCACCAGGAGCAGCATAAGCTGCATGCCCCTCAGCCTTAAAACCTATCCAATCTGCATCGCGCTTTAGAATGGTTACTTCAACCATCAGGCCTCAATCTTTTCAATCTTAATCCGGGTATAAGCCTGGCGATGTCCCTGTTTCCGGCGGTAGTTTTTTCTCTTCTTGTATTTATACACTACAATCTTTTTGCCGCGGCCCTGTTCAATTACTTCAGCTACTACGCTGGCGCCCTTTACTAAAGGGTCCCCTACTTTTAAGGTTCCATTATCATCTTTTACCATCAGAACCTGATCCAGGGTTACTTTTTCACCAGGTTCAGCATCGAGTTTCTCGACTTTGAGCAGTTCACCTTCTTCAACTTTGTACTGCTTCCCACCTGTTGCGATCACTGCATACATCTGTTACACCTCCACATTTTTCAGACTCGCCGATCCGAGGGTAGGTTTTTAGTAACCATTTTTAAGCACCCTGATCGAGCGGTTACAAAAACGCGCAACCCAAGTAGCAGAATACCATATACAGCTGTACAAGTCAATAAATTGATCAGGGGGTATAAATATTATAATCTTCTATATGAAGCTCTTCATTGGGAAGCAAAATAAACTCTTTTCCCGTCTTTTTGCGGATGTAGGCTAGGTTTTTCTCATCATTTAAAACATACTGCAGCAATTCGGGGTGGGCCTCACAAATTATTTCCTGACTTTCCAGATACCCCAGATTGGCCAGCTTTCGTTTGATTTCACAGGCCAGAGCAAATAAATTAAGGGTACGCCCACGTCCATGGCAGGTGTTGCATTCATCGGTAAACATTTCTGAAATCCCGTAACGTGATTTTTTTCGGGTCATTTCCAGGATACCCAGATTGCTCATACCCATAACCCGGGTATGGGCTTTATCTTTCGCTAATTCCTGGCGTAAAATATTGAGTATATTTTCTTCATTATTTTTATCTTTCATAGCAATAAAATCGATCAGTACAATGCCACCAATACTGCGCAACCTGAGCTGACGGGGTATTTCGATAGCCGCTTCTATATTGAGTCGATGTACCGTTTCCTCAAAGTTGTCATGCCCTGTAAATTTACCGCTGTTTACATCGATAACGGTCATAGCTTC
>DUSB01000229.1 GCA_012840625.1 Syntrophomonadaceae bacterium | reverse complement strand
GAACGACCGCTGGCATATAGAAATGTTTGACGGGATAGTTTTTGAGAATAGTAACTAATCCGCCAATATGGTCGCTATGCGGATGTGTAGCAATAATAAAATCCAACTTTTCTACCCCTTGTGCGTCAAGCAAATTCATAACCTGATTAGCGGTATCTTTTTCGCCTCCGTCAATTAATATATTTTCTCCACCAGGGGCCTGAATAAATATTGCATCCCCCTGACCTACATCAATAAAATGTACCTGCAGTTCTCCATCTGCAACACTCGTGTTCTCTGTAGCTGCAGGGATCTCATTGTTATCTTCACCAGCGGTAGAAAATGAACAGCCAGCACAAAGACTTACCAATAGTATCAGGATGATAAATAAATTAAGCTTAATATTCCTGTACATGCATAGATTCTCCTTTAATCATTATATGACGGTCATGAACGAAAAAAAGATAGCTATAATCAAAAAAAACTCTGCACAATGGCAGAGTATCATTGTCAACACAGGCTAAATAATGATTATTTTTTCCACCCCATCATGCGGTGCATCAATCACAATCATACCCAAATCATCAACCATTATTTTATCTTTGTCGAGGCTGAAGCTGCCAATACCCTGTATGAAAAGGTCGTCGTTTTTAACGTCAACTTCTAATTCTAGATAGCGAGTAATTTTGGTTTTGTTATCAGGCGTTTTCTGGTATACGTCTACATCAAAATGGTCTCTTTCTTGAATAAGTTCAATCACATTCTCCTTCATGCACAATCCCCCCTTTACCATATTCTACTAATAATAGTATATTCCTTGCAAGAGGGGATTACCTTATACTGGTTAATCATTATATATTATGGCCGTTTTTTTAAAGCCAATCAAAATCAGCTGTATCTCCTGAGCCGCGGCTAATTTATTCCCTTCCGGGTCATCTATGGATGCGAATACAATATTCAACTGCAGATACTTACTATACCATAATGGCCAAACACAGCCTGATTCAATTCTAAATACAAAACAACGGCACAAAAAAGCAGGGTCGATTATTGACCCTACTGAGGTCTATAGTAATAGATGGGTTATTTAGCCAGCTCATCGGCTAGAGCTTTGCTTTTCTCTGATACCAGCATGGCTATGTCAGCTGCGTCCTTGTCTTTTCCCAGGATCAATGTGGAAGCTAAATCCGCAAATAACTTTTTTAATTCAAGAAATAATTTGGTGGTCATAATCATACCCCCGTCTCAGCAACTCGTTCTATTCGATAAAAAATATTGACCTTCATTCTCTATTATATAGATAATTATATAAAAGTTTGGGGGAAATTTTAACATATATAAAAATCTTTTTATCTTTTTATATGATTGGATTTTATTTGTTAATTTCCGCTTTCAATACCAGCACAATTGGACAATGATCAGATCCCTGAACATCGTAAAGCGGATAGCAATCCTGCATAAAATCTGCCATTGCAGTAGACACATAAAAATAATCGATTCTCCAGCCCACATTTCTTTCCCGCGCACGAGTTCGATAGCTCCACCAGGTGTAACTCACTTTATCAGGATTAAAATACCTGTAAGCATCAATGTAGCCCTCATTTAAAAAAGTGTCCAGAAGTTGGCGCTCAACAGGCAGAAAGCCAGATGTATTCTCATTGGCTTGGGGATGGGCTAAATCGATTTCATGATGGGCTGTGTTAAAATCCCCGCAGATAATAATATTTTTCTCTGTTTTCCTTAATTCCCGGCAGTATTCCATAACCGCCTTATAGAATTTTATTTTATAAACCAGCCGTTCTTCATTAATTTGACCGTTGGGAAAATAAATATTCAATAAAGTAAAGTTGGCATACCGGGTAAGTAGCATTCGTCCTTCTCCATCAAGGTATTCATCTCCAAACTGAGTTTTCACCTCGAGAGGGTCCTGGCGGCTGTATGTTGCCACTCCACTGTAGCCTTTTTTCTGAGCTGAATTCCAATAACTAGAATAACCTTCTATATTCATTAGATGCTCATCAAGTTGTTCTGGCCAGGCTTTTGTTTCCTGGAGACAAAGAATATCAGGCTGCTCTTGCAAAACCCATTCAATAAACCCTTTTTTCTGTACAGCGCGAATACCATTTACATTCCAGCTATAAATTTTCATCCTATACTCCCCATAGCAGGCCAGGCCGGTTTCCCGGCCTGTCTGAATCCTAAGGTAAGCTGCTCATAATCTTTTGGACGATGGGCTCCATATCCTCTGACTGATAGTCCTCAATACGGCCTTCATCAACCAGCCGGTTAAAATCAGAATCCCAGCGCAATCCTCCCAAAAAGTTCAGCCCTGTATCCCGGGCTACCTTTTCCCCCTGGTTTTTACCGAATATTTCCAGTTTTTCATGGCAGTGGGGACAGATTGCATAGCTCATATTCTCAATCAATCCTATTATAGGTACATTCATCTTCTGCGCCATTTTAATAGTTTTTTTCACCACCATAAAGGCTAAATCCTGTGGTGAAGAAACAATAACAATACCATTAACGGGTAAAGACTGCATCACCGTAAGCGGTACATCTCCTGTTCCTGGTGGCAGGTCAACAATAAGATAATCCAAATCACGCCAATCTACTTCATTCCAAAATTGGTTGACAGCACTGGCTAATAAAGGACCACGCCAGATAACCGGATCATCTTCATTAGGAAGGAAAAAATTGATCGACATCAGCTTGATTCCTGAGCGGCTGGTCGGGGGTATAATACCATATTCGGTGGCATTCATTTTGGCACCTGTCAGGCCAAAAGCCTTGGGCTGTGACGGCCCGGTTATATCAGCGTCTAAAACGCCTACTTTTTTGCCATTTTTAGCCATGCTGGTAGCCATCAAGCCGGTTACAG
>DUSB01000228.1 GCA_012840625.1 Syntrophomonadaceae bacterium | reverse complement strand
TGTATATACTGGGTGAAAATCCAGTGCTTACTGACCCCAATAGCGATCATATCCGTTCTGGTCTGGAAAATCTTGAGTTCCTGGTGGTTCATGAGCTTTTCCTTACTGAAACGGCAGAATATGCTGATGTAGTACTACCTGCTTCCAGCTTTGCTGAAGGTGAGGGTACCTTTACGAATACTGAAAGGCGTGTACAAAGAGTACGTCAGGCTATTGAACCTCTACCGGGTCGTCCTACCTGGCAGATGATTTGTGAAATGGTAAGCCGCATGGGTTATCCCATGAACTACAATAGTCCGGCCGAAATCTGGGATGAAATGGCTTCTTTAACCCCGTCTATGGCGGGCATTAGTCATAAGCGTCTGGATGAACTGCAAAGCTTACAGTGGCCCTGTCCTACTTCTGACCATCCGGGAACCCCTTACCTCCATAAAGGTAAATTCTCCCGTGGTCTGGGTCTTTTCCAACCGTCAGACCATATTCCTCCAGGTGAAGTGCCTGATGAGGAGTACCCGTTCTTACTATCGACGGGGCGTATTCTCTATCATTACAACGTCACCACCCCATATTCTGAAAGGATTGCCAGTGTATGGGATCGGGAAATGGCTGAAGTGCACCCCCAGGATGCCGAAAAACTAGGTCTGCAGACGGGCAATCAGGTCAGGATTACTTCTCGTAGAGGAGAGGTTGTATCTGCGGTGAAGGTTACTGATCGTGTCCGGCCGGGGATGATCTGGATGTCTTTCCATCATTCAGCTACCCCCACCAATGTCTTGACCAGTCACCATCTGGATCCCATTACGGGAACCGGTGAATACAAGATATGTGCGGTAAAAGTGGAAAAGATTTAAGATATATTGAGGCAGAAATGCTATGGTAATATATTTCAATTGATGCCTGATGGTGTCTCAGGAGGTGAAAGGACCCAAATGTCGGATTACGCAAAAATCATTAGTCCTTATAAAGATTTGCCGGGTGGTATAATCGAAGCTTACCATGCTTTGCAGAATAAATACAATTACATTCCCGAAGATGCTATCGCAGTTGCGGCCGATATGTTTGATATTTCTTTGTCACAGGCTTATGGCGTGGCAACGTTTTATTCATACTTTAAAATTGGTCCCCGAGGTAGATATGTGATTCGTATTTGTGAGAGTGCTCCCTGTCATGTGGCTGGTGCAGATGATGTTATAGCTGCTCTGGAAAAAGAACTGGGCATCTCTATGGGGGAGACGACTGAGGATGGTAAATTTACGCTTGAATTTGCTGAGTGTGTCGGGCAGTGCCAGGGTACACCAGTTATTACCATAAACAGCCAGCCTTACGTTAATGTGGAGCCTGAAAAAGTAGGCGAAATTTTGGCTGCATGCAAATAGAACTGGGAGGAGGGAGTACAGTGGCTGAAGAAGTTCGCATCGTTTTGCGCAACTATGGGAAAATAGATCCGCTTAACATTGATGATTATATTAATGCCGGCGGGTATAAAGGTCTGGAGAAAGCACGCAGTATGAGCCAGGAAGCTGTCATCGAAGAAGTCAGAAAGTCAGGTTTACGGGGACGCGGCGGAGCTGGATTTAATGCTGGTACCAAGTGGAAATTTTCCTATCGGGCGGTTGCAGATGAGAAGTATGTGGTATGCAATGCTGATGAAGGTGAACCGGGAACTTATAAAGATCGCATTATCATGGAAAATGACCCTCAGAGCGTTTTGGAGGGAATGGCTATCTGTGGATATGCGATAGGTTCGCGTAAAGGATACATTTACTGCCGTGGTGAGTATCCTTATGTGGTCGATATATTAAACCAGGCCATTGCCCAGGCTAAAGAAAAAGGTATACTGGGAGATTTCGATATTGAAGTGCGTATGGGAGCCGGGGCTTATGTTTGTGGTGAAGAGAGTGCTCTGATTGAATCTATTGAAGGGCACAGGGGTTCGCCCCGTTTCAAACCACCTTATCCACCGGCTGAGGGACTATGGCAAAAACCTACTATAGTTAATAATGTAGAAACCTTTGCCAATATACCCATTATTATGGAAAAAGGTAGTGATTGGTATGCCGGTATTGGGGCTAAATCCTATCCGGGGACCAAGATCATGACCTTAACTGGTGATGTAGTAAACCGTACTTTTATTGAAATCCCCACCGATGTAACCATTCGTCAGGTTATTTATGATTTTGGTGGGGGTATTCGGGAGGGGAAGAAATTCAAGGCAGTACAGATAGGAGGTACTTCCGGCGGTTTTATTCCCGAATCCTTACTGGATACAAGTATTGACTTTGATTCTATGGGTGCCATTGGCGCCACCCTGGGTTCAGGTGCTGTTTTTGTAATGGATGAAACCCGTGATCTGGTTGATGTTACTGAACGTATCAGCAAATTTTTCGAACATGAATCCTGTGGTAAATGCGCTCCCTGCAGAGAAGGCACGAAACGTATGCACGAAATGATGACGCGTTTAAATGCCGGGCAGGGTAAAGCGGATGATCTGGAGCAGATAGAACAATTAGGCAGTGTCATGTCCCGGGCTTGTTTGTGTGGCCTAGGTCAGGCAGCTCCATCTCCCGTGTTGACTACGCTAGAGCATTTCCGTAACGAATACATGGAAAAATTGGGCTGATAATTGATGTAATTAAAAAGCAGCTGTATTGTATATCATGCAGCTGCTTTTATATCCATCCTGGATGAATGCTGTTTACAGGGATAAAAATTAGCGGCCAAGTGCGGTAAAATGGTATAATAAGCATTCTCCTCTTCTCTGGTAGCAAATACTTCGAACAGGGGCATGTAAGAACTTGTTCACCCTATTTGTTGATTATATGTTGACTCTAAAAAGATAATCGATTAAGCTCGAATTAATAAACCTATAAATATCTCCGAGCCATAAACACACCTAAGGATGATCCGTCTATGGTGTTATGGCCTGAGCCTTGAGCTCACGGGGCGGTGGAAGAAATTTCACTACCTCCCAATTTGGAAAGGAGAAGCATATGCTATGGATAAAAGTCGAAATAGCTTCTGCTTACCCTTTCAAGCAGAAGCTATTTTTTTGACAAAATTGGGAGCTGGAGAAGTTAAAAGTGGCGAATAGAGAAAGGGGGAAATCCCATGCAAGTAATTAAAGTGGAAGATGCAGTAGGAGCAGTTTTATGCCATGACATTACGAGAATCGTTCCCGGAGAATTTAAAGGCTGTGCCTTTAAAAAAGGCCATGTTATTACAGAAAGTGATATCCCTGAACTGTTAAAACTTGGTAAAGAACATGTCTATGTATGGGAAATGAAAAATGGAGAAATCCATGAAGATGAAGCGGCTTTACGTCTGGCCAGGGCGGTACAGGGTCAGGGTCTGGAACTGACCGAGCCTAGCGAAGGCAAGATAAATCTGATTGCCCGCTATGATGGAATGTGTACCATTGATGAAAATCTGCTGGTACAGATCAATATGCTTGAAGACATCGTAGTGGCCACTCGCAATCATAGCCGACCGATAAAAAAAGGTGATATTGTAGCAGGTGTTCGGATCATTCCTCTGGTTACTCAGGGTGAAAAGCTGGATGAAGTCGAAAAGATTGCCCGTGAGGGCGAAGTCATTTCTGTTTTGCCTTTTCATTCTTATAAAGTGGGCATTGTAACTACTGGCAGTGAGGTCTATCATGGCCGCATTAAGGATAAATTTGGTCCGGTGGTCAAGAAAAAGGTTGAGGCCTATGGCTGTGAAGTCATCGAACAAAAGATTGTCCCCGATGATGCCCAGCAAATAGCTCAGGCTATTCAGAACTTGATTGAAAAAGGAGCCGAATTGATCCTTACTACTGGTGGAATGTCTGTTGATCCGGATGATGTTACTCCCAGCGGGGTTAGAAATACCGGCGCTGAAATAGTAACTTATGGTGCTCCTGTTTTACCCGGGGCTATGATGCTGGTAGCCTATCTGGGTGATATTCCTATTCTAGGCTTGCCCGGCTGTGTAATGTATTACAAAACTACCATTTTTGATCTGGTTTTGCCGCCTGTTCTCGCCGGACAAAGGATTACCCGACCTATGATAGCCAGACTGGGTATGGGCGGTTTATGCCTGCATTGCGACGTTTGTCGCTATCCATCCTGTTCCTTTGGATCTGGTGCGTAAGGGGGAAAAAGTATGAGAGAACGCGTTTTACTTGAAGAAGCACAGACTTTGTTATTAGATAAGGTGCAGCCTATGCCGGTAACGAAGATATCATTATTTCATGCCATCGGCAGAATAGCGGCTGAGGATATCTATGCCCCATTAAGTATCCCATCTTTTAATAAATCACCACTGGATGGCTATGCATTAAGAGCAGAAGACATCAAGAATGCAGATATGTCCCATCCTGCTGAAATCGAAGTTATTGAAGAAGTACCCGCTGGTTATGTTCCCACCCAGAAAGTTGGTCCCGGACAGACGATTAAAATTATGACCGGAGCACCGATACCTGCTGGTGCCGATATAGTTATAAAATATGAAGATATATTGAGGGTGGATAATACCATTCGAGTTTTCGAACCCCTACAGTCTGGGAGTAATATCATACTGGCGGGCGAAGATGTCAGACAGGGAGAGCTGATTGCACGTCAAGGGGAGCTAATTACATCCCCGCTGATCGGTTTACTTGCCAGTATGGGATTTCGTGAAGTGCCAGTATTTGACCAAGCACAGGTAGCCATTTTAAGCACCGGGGACGAACTTTTAGATCCAAGTGAAGACCTGCAGCCAGGCAAAATTTATAACAGCAATCAATATTCCCTGGCGGCTCGTTGTATAGAAATGGGTACCGAAGCTATCATTATGGGCATAGTGCCAGACAGGCGGGAGGCGATTGCCGAACACATCCAACAGTCATTAGAACAGGCAGATATCGTTATCACTACTGGTGGTGTTTCGGTGGGAGACTATGATCTAGTACAGGATGCCCTGCTGGATATAGGGGCAGACATTATTTTTTGGCGGGTAGCCATGAAACCAGGCTCGCCAATGCTGGCAGCTGCAAAAGATGGGAAGCTGATTTTAGGTTTATCAGGAAATCCTGCTGCAGCACTGGTTACCTTTGATCTAATTGTCGTTCCTGTAATTAAGAAACTAATGGGAAAGGACGACTATTTACCCACCAGAATAAAGGCTATTTTTAAGGATCAGTTTGCC
>DUSB01000227.1 GCA_012840625.1 Syntrophomonadaceae bacterium | reverse complement strand
CACGGGCCAGGGTCTGTACGATCAAGCCCTTCCTGTTAATGATCTCTTCATTAAGCAGCTGTACTGAAACCATACTGTTGATTTTTTCGTCGGCACGAACCCTTAACAGGTCTACATGCAGATAATTACCTTTGATCGGGTTTCTCTGTACCTCCCTGACCAGAACCATCAAGGGATCATTTTCTCCTTCAATTTCCAGAGTAAAAACACCATGATACCCATGCCGCTTAAAAATGCGGGTAAGCTCTTTCCCAGCAAAGGCAATGGGTATGTTCAGATCCTTTCCATAAACAACGCCTGGAATCCAATCATCGCGTTTCATTGCTTTTAATTGACCTTTGGTACTTATTTCGCGTTTCTTACATACCAATTTAGGTGCTGTTGCCATGCTACCACCTCGTTATCTTTATTAATTCTAAGATTCGCATTATTATTTATACGCTTAACTTTAATAGTATAGGCAAAGTTTATCAGCTTGTCCAGTAGCTCCAGGTAAGATTCAGGGTTCAAAAAGTTTGCTAACCGACAAATCTTCATGGATACGGAGGATGGCCTCGCCAATTAAGGGAGCTATTGATAAGACTTTGATATTGGGAAGATGTTTCTCGTTTTCCAGGGGTATGGTATTGGTTACCACGATTTCTTTAATAGGTGCCCGGGATAATCTCTCTATAGCGGGTCCGGAAAATACCGGATGGGTACAGGCCGCATAAACCTCTTTGGCTCCCTTTTGCATCATAACTTCCGCTGCCTGGCATACGGTTCCGGCGGTATCAATAATATCGTCCACCACAATGACCGATTTGCCACTGACATCACCGATTACATGCATTACTTCTGATATATTGGGTTCAGGACGTCTTTTATCAACAATAGCCAGGGGGGCTCCCAATTTGGCTGCTAGGTCACGAGCGCGGGTTACCCCACCTACATCTGGAGATAAGACCACTGCTTCTCCATCCAGACCCTTCCCCTTAAAATATTCTGCCAGAGTAGGAACGCCAGGCAGATGATCGACGGGTATGTCAAAGAAACCCTGAATCTGGGTGGCATGCAGGTCAACCGCTACAATCCGATTGGCTCCCGCTTCCACAATAAGGTTGGCTACTAATTTGGCGGTTATGGGATCACGGGCACGACTCTTGCGATCCTGACGGGCATAGCCATAATAAGGAATAACAGCATTGATCCGCGATGCAGATGCCCGGCGAAATGCATCAATCATGATCAGCAATTCCATCAAGTTTTCATTGCCCGGGGAACAGCTGGGTTGTACCACAAATACATCCACTCCGCGTACGCTTTCGTCAATGGCTACACTGATTTCACCATCCGAAAAGCGGGATACGTTTGCATTTCCAATCGATATACCCAAGTATTCTGCAATTTCTTTAGCCAGACAGGGGTTAGCATTCCCTGTAAAAAGCTTCATCCTCCACCTGGATGCCTTCATAATGCCTCGATACCTCCCAGTTATTCTTTTCTTAGTTTCCAGTCCTGGATATGTTTCTGTTCCGCCCGCTCAACCGCCAGTGCATGGTCGGGAACATCTCTGGTAATGGTTGATCCCGCTCCTGTGGTAGCATGAGATCCAACCCGCACCGGGGCTACCAGATTGGTATTGCTGCCAATAAAAGCCCCATCTTCCAGGATGGTCTGCCATTTATTAGTGCCATCATAATTACAGGTAATGGTTCCTGCTCCTACATTGACTTCTTTGCCCAGAATCGAATCTCCTACATAACTCAGGTGAGGAATCTTGCTTCCTTCGCCAACCTTGGATTTCTTAACTTCAACAAAGTCTCCTATCTTTACCTTCGGCCCTAATTGTGCTCCGGGCCGCAGGTAGGCAAAAGGTCCAATGTTGCAGCTGTCATCGATAGATGCCTGGTTAATGCTGGAGCTTTCGATATGTACATCACTACCAATGATGGAATCTCTTATGCGTGTGGACGGTCCAATCATACATCGGCTGCCAATACGGGTTTGTCCTTCTAAAATGGTAAAAGGATATAGCACGGTATCACTGCCCACTTCTACATCCAGGTCAATAAACGTAGAAGCAGGATCCATAATCGTAACACCGCTGCGCATGAGCGCTTCATTTTTGCGCCTGCGCAGAATTTTTTCCGCTTCAGCCAGCTGTACCCGATCGTTTATACCATAGATGTCTTCCCCAGCATCCAGCAAGCAGACGGCTACCTTCTGTCCCTGTTGATTAAGCAACTCCAGGATATCGGTCAGGTAGTATTCACCCTGTGCATTGGCTGTACTAAGATTTTTTAAAGCTGTAAAGGCTTCCCGGGCCTTAAAGCAGTACATGCCAGAATTAATCTCCTGAATGCTTTTTTCTTCCTCACTGGCATCTTTTTCCTCGACAATACGCTGAAAGGTTCCATCCTCGGAGCGTACAATCCTCCCATACCCGTAGGGGTTCTCCATGCGGGTAGATAATACGGTGGCTGCTGCGCCACTTTCTTCATGCACGCGCATAAGTTCTGCCAGGGTGCCAGCCTGCAGAAGCGGAGTATCGCCCGGCAAAACCAGGACATTGTGATCTGGATTCACCATCTCCTGGGCCTGCATCAGGGCGTGCCCGGTTCCCAGCTGCTCTTCCTGCAGAGCAAATTGAACCGCATCAGCGACAGGATCAAATAATGATTGTACCTGCTCCCGGCCATGCCCTACTACCAGTATAATTTTCCCTGCTCCCACTGCGCGAACCGCATTCACTACGTGTAAAACCATAGGTTTTCCGGCAACCTGATGTGCTACTTTGGGAATTTCAGAGCGCATGCGAGTACCTTTGCCGGCTGCCAATATGACTGCTTCGTATTCCACTTGATGTTTTCACCTCTTATAACGTAACATCAGATCAGATAAAATTCTTCAGTGCCTATACCAAAACATCTACCGCACTTTAGTATTATACCCTTACCCTGCAGGAAAAGTAAAAAAATTCACTATCCTTTCAGGGTCAAGTAATAAAATGTCTATTTTTTAATGCTTGCCAAACATTATCCAACAATATCTTGCCGTTATGGTCAAAAAACAGATACTTTATAGAGCGTTCATATATATTTGTATCGTACTTGGAAGAGGAATACCACCCCATCAGGTAAAAAGAATACAGCCTGTTATTGATGCAAGCTGTATTCCCTGGCTTTAATAATCTTTTCCGGCTAAATAATTACGGGCTAACTGTAAATCAGATGGCTTATCTACATCAACCCCTATTTCTGCATAGGGCGAAATAATTCCTCTGCCGCGAATCCCCAGCATCTTATAAAAACGTTTTTCTATCATAGCAATGTCCAAACAGTGAAATAGATATTTAATCACCAAACCGGGACCAAAGAGACGTCCCATGGCTACCGGATTCTTACGGCGTTCCACCAGCTGAGTACCTATTTCCAGACAATCAGGAATAATCTCGGAACGAATCAAAAAAAGATTTCCCCCGGTTAAAATTCCATCTTTCAGACGTACATAGGTGCGCTTAACGCCTGGAAATTTAAGATCATTGGCTTCTTTGGTGGTAACTGGATAGCAAAAATCCGCCTGCATTTCTGCACCACGCCGCAAAAAATCATCAATGGCTTCGGTAGTGATGAAGGGAATATCGGTAGGTAAAGCCAGCACCATAGGGCTGATCTCTATTTTTTTTAGCGCCTCAACCCCATGCTGAAAGCTTTCCATGGCGTTATCTCCACTGGTGGTAAAAAATAGCCGTTCATCATCCTGGGGCAGGTGCTTTTTTAATTCCCCTTCCGGGCCACATATGATAATATTACGAATCAATTGCGATGAGCGTACCGCACGATAGACATAATAGATCATAGGATAGTTACCAATGAAAATCAGCCCTTCATTGTCACAGGGAGCCATTTCTTTCAGCTCATCGCTGTTCTTTCCCCCTGCCAGTATAATCGCATCGTATTGCATGGTTGCTAACCCCCATTCATTCTTCGATGGGTGTGTCTGTTTGTTTTAAGGTTTCAATTAAAACGTTTTCTGCATTTTCAATATGTTCCTGGGCCAGCTGACGTGCCAGGGTTACATTCCGGGCTTCAAGGGCTTCCAAAATAGCACGATGCTCATCCAGGGACTTTTTGTTGCGTCCCGGATAAGAAAGCGACGCAGAACGAAAACGCTGAATCTGTTCCCGCAGATTATTGATAATGGCATTTAAACGCTCATTACGGCTGGCCTGGTAGAGGGTTTCGTGAAAGCTCGCATCCACCTGTACCAGACGTTCGAGATCTCCAGCAACAATCGCCTCTCCCTTTTCAATCAGACTGCGCTCCATCAGCTCTAGCTCTTCATCGGTTATTCTCTCTGCTGCCAGGGCAGCAGCCAGACCCTCCAAGGCTATACGGATCTCAAACACATCCGCAATGTCCTTAACAGAAAGATCTGCTACATAAGCACCTTTGCGCGGCACCATAACAATAAAGCCTTCCAGCTCCAGCTTGCGCAGTGCTTCACGAACCGGGGTACGGGAAACACCCAATTCCTCGGCCAGCTGAATTTCCATCAAGCGCTCACCAGGTTTAAGGGTTCCCTTGATAATAGCATCGCGAATGGATTCCAGCACCAGCTCCCGCAAGGGTTTATAAGAATCCAGATTTACGGGGGCCAGGCGTTTAGTTTTCATTGGCGTCACCTCCATAATACGATGTAGCTAAAAATATTTCCTTATACTGCTGTTGCATTTTTTGATAAGCAATACCAGCGGTCTTAAGATCCGGAAAAACACCAAAAACAGTGGGACCGCTTCCAGACATGATAGCCTGTATGGCTCCACTATCCATAAGTTCTTGCTTGATGGTTTGTATTTCCGGGCATAAAGATAAGGTGACTGTTTCTAAAACATTGGTCATATTTTCTACCATGTTTATCATATCATATTGCGTCCAGGCAGCGAGAAAAGCATCCAGTCCCGGCCTTTGCCCGACCTTTTCCATGCGGAAGCGGCGGTACACCTCGGCAGTAGAAAGGGAAAAATCAGGTTTAACCAGAACCAGCTGTAACACCGGTCCTGCCGGAAGTGGGGTAATAATTTCTCCTCGCCCTCTGGCCAAAGCTGTTCCTCCCTGAATACAAAAGGGGATATCCGATCCCAGCTGGCTGCCTGCTGCCATCAATTCAGGGAGTGATAAATCCAGCTCCATCAAGGTGTTAATCCCCATAAGTACGGCTGCAGCATCGGTACTGCCCCCGGCCAGGCCGGCTCCCACCGGTATATTTTTCTCAATGCTGATCTCCAATCCCACAGAGCTATCCAATTTTTCCAGCATCAGCAAAGCGGCCTGATAGGCAATATTATCCGCCCCTTCCGGTACCAGAGGATGAGAACAATAAAGCTGCAGTCCATGTTCGCTTCGGCGCAGGGTTATAAAGTCAAATAATGTAATCTGCTGCATAACGCTCTCCAGCTCATGGTATCCATCAGCACGCTGACCGAGGATATCCAGGGTTAAGTTCACTTTGGCTGGAGCAGCCAAGGTTATCTCCTGTTCCATAATCGACTCCTAAAGTTTTCCTCCATTATACCTTTTCAAGTCTACAAAATAAAATATAAGCCGCTATAAGGTTCTGCTGGCCTTGTTTTAATCAAATAAAAAGGAGCCGGACTCAAGAACTCCGACTCCTTATAAGCATCCTTTTACTGGTGACCTAAACGTATTCCCTCCGGCAATAGTTCCAGGCATTTGAAGGTAATTCTGGCTTTCTTGCTCTGTTCAGCTGACCCGGCCCCCCCTTTTTCCCTACACCGCTTATTTTTACAGCTTTCCGAGTCCGAAAGCAAATCGGCTTGATCCAGCGCCATTCCTTTTTCCGAGGAGGAGATCAGGCAAAGCGGCGGAAAGAGAACACACCACCAATTCTTCCCTTTTGCTTCTCCAATCAACACCCGTACCGCATCATATTCTCCGGCTGGAAATAGCATCTTACCATATGTTTTATCCGGAAAATGATAGGCGCCTACCTGCACCTCTACAGGATAGTCATAGCCATACTGGCGAATCGTCTGTTCAGCTACCGCCTGGATGTCTGCGTTATGCTGGCGGGCCAGCTCTTCGGCCTGATCAGCAT
>DUSB01000261.1 GCA_012840625.1 Syntrophomonadaceae bacterium | reverse complement strand
CTACGGATGCGACAGAACAGGCAAACCCGTCACAGTAGGTTTTTACTTTTGCTTTGTGCCGGCACAGGGCATTATAAATTGCCAAGCCCTCTGCAACTTCGCCGCCGTAGGAATTAATAAAGACATTGATTGTCTCAATGTCCCCGGGCAGCTCCTCGATCTCTTTTGCGAGAGTGTAGCTGCTGACATCGCTTTCTAGCCATTCCCAGGATACGATGTCGCCGTAAATGTAAACGCTTGCCTCTTTATTCTCCGCAGTTAGCGAATAGTATTTTCTGCCTTTGATATTCGCCACCTCCTTTTGCATTCTAAATTATTGAGAGACAGAACTGTCATCACCTCCTGAAAAAAACTGCTCAACTGGCTCATAGTTTTTTGTCATCCAGCGCGCCGTGCTCCATTCGGTGCCCAGCGGCTCCATACCAAGGGTTTTTAGAATGTCGTCGATAGAGTAACCGCCTATGCGGAGCAGGGTTTCAAGTGCGCCGGCAATATCTTTTAGGTCATGCGCCCGGATCATTGATGTGTTGATCCGCATATAGGTACGCTCAAGGACCGCTTTCTTTTTGTAATATTTGCGATTAATTTCATCGTGAATAACTTCGGCCAGAGGGTTTATGCAAAAGGTTAACAAGTTGTCCATCGCCTTTTCTGTATCCGCTACGTCGCCCTTGATAAGCTGCGGCGGGACTTGAAAAGCGATACAAACAAAATCTATGATGTCGTCAATAAAGGCCCGGATCTGCGCGTTATCTGCGCCGCCCTTGACACCTATATTAGAGGGCAGTTCGTTATACTTTAGTCCTCCGGTTAGGGGTAAAACCGCAGGGCCTTCCGCTTCAAAGAAGGCCTTAAATTTTCTCTCGAATAGGTCTCTAAGCTCTTGTTGCGCCTTCTCGGTAGTCGGCCAATTCGTCGGTACTTCGACCGTTCCGCGCCGGCTGTGATTTCTCTTGTAGTTGACCTGCGCCGCGGCAATAAGCTTCCCGTAACTGTTATATAGTCCTTCGATAACATCCGCAATTCTTTCGTTGTGTAGTTCAAAATGAAAGACCTCGGATTCTGTGTAGCTGCGGCTTAAGGCAAAGTCGTCAACAATAACGTTGCGATAGATATATTCCTTAAAAGCGTAACGATCTACGCTAAAATTATCAGCTACATAAATATGTTCATCCTGCCAAACAACCAAGCATTCGTTATTATAGACCATTTTTGAAACTACATCGCGCCAAAACTTGCTCGCACTTTTGTTAGGGTTAGGCTCGACATTAAAAAGATAATAGCTGTCCTTCCGGACCTCCTCACCTTTTTCAAAGGTTTGAAATTCTGCCCGCGAAAGCACACCGGCGATCAAGTTAATGCAGGCCTGCACCGCTAGTTCTTTGAAATAAATTTCTGTCGCTATTTCGCCAACAATAGTGCTTATGTCTAAAGTCTTTGTGTTTCGGTCAAACAAGCTTAAAAACCAGTCCCATACCGCCACGCCTATACCTCCCTTAATAGGTGTAAACACCTAAACTCATAACATCTTCCGCAGGCCAATCAAGCTCGCTGTCTTTAGACAGGGCATGAATCAAAGCAAAAAACCCGTCTGTTTTGCGGGTCTTAGGTTCAATCTTTAAATATGTCGTGTTGCCCTTCGCATCCATTTCCTGACAAGTGTTATTTGTGTACCAGCGCATCGTGGGGTTGTCCCCGAACACTAAAGTCTCTTCGGCAAACGATTGCTCAACCAGGGGGGCCACTTTCGCATGAGTAGCCGGACCGCTTCTAACTTCTGTAAGCGGCAAGCCCTTCTGCTTAAATTCCGATTCCAGAAGGGCGGCCCTGTAGCTGTCGCAAACGATATCAATAATGTGATATCTCTCGGCTTGCTTTAAAAACCAGCTCGAGATGTCGCCTGCGCTTATGTTGGGCCGGTTGATAATAGTCACAAGCCCACGGTCTGCCATCTCCCGTACCGGGAATTTTATCGGCCGGCTTTCAACCTTCAGTGCCAGGTGGCAAACAAAGCTGTGCTCTATCCAGTAGCGCTTGCCTTTATACTTAAAAAGCAGACCGCAGCTAGCAAAGTCCGTTGTCCTGGCGTAGTCAATCGCTCCGATGCACTGCAGTCCTTCAAGTTCTTCGAAGGGTATAGGCTGGTTGGTAGCAAGAATTTTCTCCCAGGGTGCTACGACGATAAAGCTATCTTGCGCCGGCAGGTTCATGCGCTTAGTCATAAAATCGATGGCCAAGTGTGGCAAATATTTTGACTTAGCGTAAACGTTTTTCATCTCTTTTTGCAATTCCGGAAAGTATTCCAGAGACGGATTCGCCTTCGGCCAATTAGCAGGATCTTCGGCTTCTTCCTTGCTGTCCAACCGGTAGATCAACGGCAAGAAGCCAATATCTTTTATTTCTCCGGATAGCACTTGTTTCGATAAGTCTAAAAGTTCATCAAGCACGCCGCCTCGCACATAACCTTGAGTCGTGATATAAAACGTGCGGGAATGTTTCCGTTTGCCAAAACCTGATGTAAATACTTTTATCATGTCCCAGTCCTCGTACTCGTGAACCTCGTCGAATATAAGGCAGCCTGTTCTCTTGCTATCTTTGGTGCGCGCGTTGCTGGTGTTGTATTTGATATAGCTTTTAGTTTTTAGGTTTACGATCTGCTGCTTCGTTTTATAAAAAAACCTCTTAGACTTATCCCAGGTGCGCTCAAGAACTTCGTAAATATCTTCAAAGCTTGTTTTTGCTTGATCTTCAGCATTAGCGATAATGTCAATGTTGTATCCCTTAACGCCGTGATAATGCGTTGTGAGATACCATGCCACAGGCGAAATAAACCCGTTTTTGCCGTTGCCCCGGCCCATCATGATAAAATATTCATCATAAACTACGGTATCCTGAGATCGGTAATAGCAATGTATT
>DUSB01000226.1 GCA_012840625.1 Syntrophomonadaceae bacterium | reverse complement strand
GCTGATAACGGCTCTGGTGAGTATGTATTTCATTGAGCCCGAGTATGAGGCCAGTACAGTTATTGGTCCGGCACAAACCGATGCCTTTACTGAAAATACTTCACCAAACTATATATTGAGGGAAGATACTGATTATCGCCGTCTGACGGAAGAAAATCTCGATGAGGCAGTTATTAATACCGATACCAGCAAATATATGGAAATGGTGCAGAGTAGCTGGGTTTTGGAAGAAACCATCAAAAAGCTGGATCTGGAATGCAGTCCGGAACAGCTTAAAAGCATGATTCGTACCGAACAAAAGGATGAAAAAGATCCGAATCTCACCATCATTGTTTCCTATAATGACCGGGTAATGGCAGCGAAGATTGCTAATACCCTGGTTCAGCAGCTGCAGATTCATATAAGAAATCTGCAGGCTGAGCAGATTGATGGTGCCTATCGTATCATAGGAAAGCAGCAAGAGATTGCCCAGGCGGAGCTCGACCAGGCCTTAAAAGATCTCCAGACCTATAAGCTGGAAAAGGCTCAGCAGTCTCCCGCTGATTCAGCCGAAGAAATTAGTTCTCAGGTAGAGGAAAAGAGGCTGGATAATGCGGTTCGACGCGGCAATGACACCATCGACCTGCTGAATGCTAAAATGCTGGGATTAAAGATCAGCCGCTCATTTGTCGAGTCAGAAGACAGCATCATAGTGCTGTCCCCGGCGGTGGCACCGGAAAGTCCGGTCAAGCCCAACAAAAAGCTTAATGTAGCCATCGCTGCAGTACTGGGGCTGCTCTGCTCTATCTTTGGCGTATTTCTGGCTGAATATCTGCGCCAGGATCCGCTGGATAATGAGACTTACTGATAGGCAGAGGATAAAGATTTTAATAAGGGATGGGCAGAGAAATCTTTATTAATCCTTTATTAATGATCAAAAGGAGTCTTTTTTTATGGCGCAAAAAAGAACGAAGAATAGTAAAAAGAAGCAAAAATATAATAGCCCGGCACCGGCACCATCAGCATTTTGGACTAGGTGGCTGCCGCTGATTCTGTTCATTGCTGTGGCAGTACTCATTTTCTATCCCCCTTTTTTCCGCGGGCTCTTTTTTAAGGAAGACATGTTTATCACCCATATAATTACCGGCATCATCTTTATAGCAGTATGGGTGGAGAAAATATATCGCCACGACTACCGGTTTCTACATACTCCGCTGGACTGGGTTATATTCGCCTATGCTGGAACCTACCTGCTGGCGCTGATCGGAGCGGTACATCCAGGTGATGCAATGTATGGCTTCCTGCGTGTACTGAACTATTTCATGGTGTACTGGCTGCTTACGCAGGTGGTTAAGAATTATAGAGATTATGAGAACATATTACGGGTTCTGCTGGCAGCCGGGGTAGGCGTAGCCGCCATCGGCATCCTGGCTGCAGTGGGGCTGTCCCAATATCCCAGTGCCTTTGATGGCAGAGTTATTTTGTCCACCCTGCAGTATCCGAATACTACCGCTGCTTATCTGGCGGTACTGACCATTGTGGGTCTGACTCTATGGGTGAAGGAGCAAAACCTTACCCGCCAGATTATTTATGCTATCGCCAATTTCCTGATGATACTGGTGGTTTTATGCAGCCTTTCCAAAGGCGCATGGCTGATCTTTGTTGTTGGACTTATCATTCTATTAATCGGGCTGCCAGGCATCTATCGCTGGAAATCCTTTTATGGTATGGGCTTTATGTTTGTATCAGCCGCCCTGGTCTACAGCAAATTTTTCCCCGCTATTCAGGGAAATGAGGGGCGTGCATCTGATCTTCTCCTGATATTGCTGGGGCTGCTGATAGTTCTGATCGGGCAGCTCTTATGGCAGGGGTTGGAAGCCTTATTCCGCAGAAAGGGACTGCCCCTGTTGGTTGGCAGTCTGGTTCTATTATGTGTCATTGGGATCGGCGGCCTATTTTGGGCTCCAGGAAGTGACGCAGAACCACTGCTCAACGAAAGTGTAAAAAATGAATTAACACGTTTTACTGATTTTACGGATACCAGCTGGGTCAGCCGGGCAGATTTTAACCGCTGGGGCTGGGCTATCGTCAAAGACCATCCCATTATTGGAACTGGTGCTGGGGGCTGGAATGCACTTTATCATCAGTACCAGGATTATCAGGCCTGGACCACCGAGGTGCATAATCATTTTATGCAGGTGTGGGTAGAGGCTGGAACCCTGGGTTTACTGGCTTTTCTGGCTATTTGGATAAGCTTTATTATGATCGCTATTCGTACCCATCGCCGCCTTATAGAGCAGATGGAAGCCGGAGAAGCGGAAGCCAGCAGCCATCTGATTATGCTCTGGGGTACTTTTGCCGGAGCCCTGGCACTGGGTATTCATGCTGCTATGGACTTTGACTTATCGCTGTCAGCCATCAGTATGCTATTGTGGACGCTTTTTGCTCTGGTCAACCAGATGGGAAGCTGGGAGGGCGTACAGACAGATCTACAGCAGCTCAAACTACCCGCCTGGGCTGATGTCAGTATAGCGGTGGTTCTGGCCTTTGTTATCATCATTACCGGATCCTGTTACGCTTCTGCACATAGTGCAGCTACCAGGGCCGCTGATCATATGCAGAAATTGTCTCAAAGCAAAAATCAGCAGGAACAGGTGGAGCATTTGCGGCAGGCGGCTCTATATTATGAAAAGGCCAACTCACTGGATAACAATGATGCCGGTTATAAAGCAGATCTGGCTAATATTTATACCATTGTCTATGAAGCCCAGGTACAGCAGCAGGGGCCACAGGCAGCACCGATTCGGCAACGCATAATAGAATTGGTGCAGCAGGGAGAAAAGATTGCCCCCTACGACACCAAAGTACGCAATTCGCTCCTTAACACCTGCGCCAAAATCGGTGATGTAGAAGGAATGATCCGGCAGGCCGAAGGAGCTCTGCAGGCCAATCCTTATCAAAAAGCTGGCTATACCAACCTGATTAATACCTTGTCGAAAGCGATGGAGTATTATCAAGAAAATAAACAGATAGATCAGGCACGTGAATGTGCAGTAAGACTGCTTAAAGTAGAAGAACAGATAGAGCAGCAAAACCAGCGTATGCAACCCGGAAAAGGTGAGCCTTTAGCTCTGTCTGGAGCTGATTTAAGCAAAATTGCGCGGGCCGCCTATTTAATGGGCGATTATTCCCGGGCAGTAAAGACACTGGCTCCCTATACCGATAATCTGCTGGCAGCAGAATTTTCCGATTGGGACTTTGAAGCAACTTCCTTTGAAAATGAAAACTGGAAGGCACATGTTGTTCATGATCCGAAGGCTCACAAGGGAAAATGTGTCGAGTTTATCGCTAAAAAAGACCAGCATGGATGGCCAACGGTCTTGCCTTTGGCTGAGGGTATGGAAGTAGAAGCCGGTAAAACTTATGTAACCGCCGTACGATACAAAATAATAAGCTGCGAAAATGCCGCGAACGGGGCAGAAGGACCATGTATCGGGCTGTGGGGCAGTGTGAGCGGCGATAATGACAGCCAGAACAGCAGCTATGCGTTCTATGATGCTAATCAGAGTGCCTCAAAAGGCAAGTGGGAGCTTCATACCCAGGCCTATGAGATACCGGAGGGTTTTAACCGACGAAGCTACAGGCTGGGAACAGGCAGTGTCAGTAAAGGTACTGTTTTCCGTCTGGATTATATTAAGGTCTATCCTGATCTACAGCAGGGCGTACCTGCTAATATGATAGAACCTTTGACTGTATATGCCGCTGCTTCCTACCAGCTTGGTAAGCAGGCAGAAGCCGACCGGATTATGACCAGCTTGCAGCAGGCGGATCCGAAAGTAATGGCTGAGTATGAAAAATTACTCCAGCAAAAACCCTTAAAATAGCTGAGCATTTATTGAGCGACTAGATAACGAGGTTGGTTATACATGAATTACTGGGTGAGACTCTTTTCCTTAATGATCTTGGATGCATTCTTAGTCAATGCATCCATGTATATATCTTTACTGCTGCGTTTTGACGGAGAAATCATGCCAGAGTATGTGGAGGCTTTTTTCGCTCTGATCCCCTGGTATACGCTGGTAACTTTGGTCTGCCTGTATGCTTTCCGGCTTTATCATCGTATGTGGCAGTATGCCAGTTTGGGAGAACTGTCGGCAATTGTGAAGGCGGTCACCATAAGCACTGCTGGAGTGGTGGGCTGCATCTATTTATTTGGACTCCCTACCCTGCCGCGCAGCGTCTATCTACTGGGCTGGTTTTTT
>DUSB01000225.1 GCA_012840625.1 Syntrophomonadaceae bacterium | reverse complement strand
GGTTTAACCCGCCATGGATGACAATGGCTGCCTGGGCTCTGGTAGCATAACCCTGGGGATCGAATCTTCCGTCAGGAAGCCCTTTGATAATACCGCTGGCATATGCGGTGGCTACGGCGGTTCTGGCCCAGCTGGAGATCGCTGCTGCGTCTTTGCACGTGGGAGCAGCATCGGCTGCCTGCACTTGGGCAGCTTTGACAATCATGACCGCCATTTGTTCGCGGGTAATCTGGTCATCGGGTCCGAATTGGGTATCACTATAGCCATTTACGATGCCGTTGGCACTGGCAATGGCGATATAGTCTTTGGCCCAGTGCTGGGCGGTATCATTGAAGACTTTGCCGCTGCCGGTATAGCCGAAGGCTTTGACCACCAGGGTAGCAAATTCTGCCCGGGTGATTTGTCCATCCGGCTTGAAGCTTCCATCGGGATTACCGGAGATGATCCCGGCCTCAGCCATTTTCTCAATGGTTCCCTGGGCCCAGTGTCCCTCAATATCCGAGAAGGTACTCTGGCTATAGGCTGGAATCGGATATAGAACCATGGTCAGTATAAATGCCAGTAAAATCAAATAGCTGCATTTACGGTATCTGTTCATCATACCTGACAAAGTAAAAAACCTCCTTTTGTTTACAAAACTACTGCCCTCCTACAGAAAACCGATATGTTCACCTCCATTCTGTCACTTTAAGTGTGGTTAGTGTCTCTCATAGTGTCACTTGCGGGCAAATAATCCCCTCAGAAAGAATGTTTAGCACCATTCTAATACATCTGCCACTATTTGTGTATTTCTAGGCCCGTGTGTTTCATTTCGAGTCACTATAAAGAATAGTACTACGATTTAAAGGCTTATTCTCAGCTATATAGCTTTCATGCCTAATGCTTGTTCGTTATAATGAGATAAACATTATTAATGGAAAATGTATTATGAATTGTGAAAATACTTTTTGAAAGGTCGATCCAATGAGTACTGACTATCTTGGACCCCGAATTAGAAATCTGCGCAAAGCCATGCAGATGAGCCAAAAAGATCTGGCGGAAATACTGGGATTATCTCGT
The DNA here is from genome assembly GCA_012840625.1 of Syntrophomonadaceae bacterium. Taxonomy (GTDB): domain Bacteria; phylum Bacillota; class Syntrophomonadia; order Syntrophomonadales; family Syntrophomonadaceae; genus DUSB01. The sequence continues at coordinate 1,521 of DUSB01000225.1, read as the reverse complement.
TCTGCAGTGGCCAGCTATGAAAACGGAGCGCGTTACCCCGATTATTCAACCCTGGTTAAAATAGCCAGCTACTTCCAGGTGAGTGTGGATTATTTGCTGGGAATCGATCAAAAGTCGAATAAAAGCTATCAACAATACGATTTGCTGGAAGAAATTGCTCAGATGCTAGATGCTGCTCCGATAGACCCGGAAGAAAAACAACTGGTTTTAAAAGAAATCAGTGATTATTTTAAATGGAAGCTTTACCTGGCTCAACATCCTGATCGGAAAGAATAAGGGCCGCGTTATCTGTTTTAATCAGTTGAACCAAACCGCTTGCAATGTCTTTCAGGAAAATTCCCTCCCATAGGTCATCTTTATCGCGCCAGAAGCAACCAACAATCGTCTGGTATTTATGGCTCTCCTGTTCATCCATGCCCGTGCCTCCTTTCATATCCAATTATAGTCTGCCTGGGTGACACTATCGTGTCACTAAGATATTTTTTCTATTTGAAGTAATTAATGTTATTTAATGCTAAAACGCTAGATAAATGAGATATGGGCACGGCGATTTATTTTATGAGCGTATTTTTATTTGAAAAACATACCTGGTTAGTATGTAGGGTGATTATGAGCTGTTCCCCCCCTTTTAATCTGTAAGAATAGTCCAATATAGTTTCATCTATGTACTACCAACCTCCTATCTCTTATTATAATCATAGCTGTGACATAAGGCTGTCACCTGCTCAATTTATTATAGGATAAATTTACTAATGCCTGGAAAGACACGCTAAACTAATGGTACGACTAAATGCCCATTTTTACCAAATCTATAACTGGCAGATAATACCTGTATTATGCTGTAATAAGGTGATGTGCTGAATTAATCGCTGCTACAGATGTATAAAGGCAAAATTTAAAGATTCATTTCGGAAACTAGGTTTTTTAACTTTTCCGGCTCGATTTATAGATAAAGGGACAGAATAATTAGAGCAGACTGGCAGATAATACCATGATCTGATACCTTTACCACTCTGAAAAATCAGCCACACTCAGCTGGAATGGTGAGATGTAAATTATAGCCCGGATGTTTTAACAGGGAAAGTGTTAAAAGGTACGGGATGAGAAGAGGGCAAAATCATGAAGTACAATATCGCTATGGACAATACGGGAGATTCGAACTGCCGGAAGGTGCTGTATGCTGGTATCATAGCCCGGCCTGGATTTATCAGCTGCGCGGCTTTGATACCCTCCGCTACGAAGAAACTGTATACAACACCTTGAACGGCAATCGATCCAACGGCTTTTATTATCCTGATAAAGCTAGTTAGAAAGCTGTTTTTCTGCTAGGCGGTCGAGGAGGAAGGCGGATAGTTCCTCCGGTTGATCGAAAGTAAAGACCGGCAGATCTGTTTCCAGAGAAAAATCGCTGACATAAGCAATGGTATGCTCTACACCAAGTGGTTCTCGTCCGGTTTCCCCCCTTAAGACTTCGATCTTGGGGTAAGGGGATTCTTTATAGCCTTCCAGTATGACCAGTTC